>SKHA01000362.1 GCA_007117185.1 Spirochaeta sp.
GTAGATGATCCAGCATGACCCGCGCCACCTCGGGAATGAGAGAAGGGAACGCGGCAAACCCCTCCTGGTGGATCCGGGAACAGCCCTCGTGTTTCCCGAATCCGATTGCCAGCATCTTGCACAACCCGCTCTCGTGATCACCCTGGTAGTCGGTATGTGGCTTGATGCGGTTCAGCGGAATAACCGCGTCGTAGGAGAAGAGCGTTCGGTCCACCATGACCGGAACTCCGTCAGCGGCAGTTCCGATGGTGGTGACCTCCATAGCACTCTGAATCGGCACCCCCATGCTTTCGGCCGAGATTCCCAGCCCTGCCAGTACCTGAATCTGCCCTGCGGCAGTACCTCCGCCGTGACTTCCCATGGCAGGAACGATCTCCACCATCATCCCGACGTCCCGACAGGCACGAAGGGTAGCGCTGACGAGGGCCTTCAGGTCACCGATACCCCGGCTGCCCACCCCCAGGGCAATCCGTGCGCCCGCACCGAGACCGCTCCTATTCAGAGCACGAGTTACCGCTTCATAGGTCTGGCGGTCCGGGTCGTCCAGATGGTGCGGGTCGAAATGCTGGCGCACCGGAACAAGATGTGGTATCGGATCCTTCAAAATACGGGCAGGCAACAACGGCATAAAGAAATTATACTACATTATTGCGGAATGCGCCACGATATTGCCGCTATTTCCCCTCTCCGGCTGTTTACTTGAGCGATATATGTAGTATAATTACGCTTAATGAGCCGCAGAAGAGAAGCTGTTGTCGGACTGGACGTAGGGACCAGTTCGACCAAAGTCGCAATCGCCTGTCCCTCCACCGGGATAATCCTGGACCGCGCCACAGCAGAATACGCCTGGGCAGCCGGTGCGGCCGTCACCGTAGAGGACTATTGGCGAGTCCTGTACCAGGAGATTCGCCGTCTGCAGGACGATTACGCCATACAGGCGATAGCGGTGAGCACGCAGATGTATTCTCTGGTAGCCCCGAGTGGCGCTGTTGTCGGTTGGAACACTCCCTGGAAAGCATCGCCGGAGCAACTTCGACAATGGATGGGGGTTCTCCCCGGTACTGGGGCGCAACCGGACCCGATCTTCCCGGTGTTCAAGCTTCTGGACGGCGCTGATCTCCTGCCGTATGGATTGAAGGCAGCGCTGATGGCCAGGCTCACCGGGACCCGGGTGGTGGACCCCGCCGAAGCGTCGGCAACGGGGATGTACGACGTGGAGCGCGGGCGCTGGATAGAGAACATTCCCCTGTCGGTGCTTCAGAGGGAGTCGCTGCCGGAGCTTGTCCCCCACAACGCCGTGGTCGGGACGGTGGCACCGGAACACCGATTTCGAGACCCCTTCAGGGTTGTGGCCGGCCTGGGAGACGGGGTTTCCGCGTCGTATCGCGGCAGGGACTGCGGCGGAACCGCGGCGAACCTGGGTACATCCGTAGCTGTTCGGGCAATCCTGCCCCTTACCACCGGTTCCCGGGCTGACCAGTGGCGCTTTCGTATTGACAACGATCACCTGGTCTACGGTGGTATATCCCGAGCCGGATTCGGCGTACTCCAGCGGTTTCGCGACGGCGGATACGAAGTGATGGAGCCTGCAGACGCCCGGGAAGATCTGCCCCTCTTCCTGCCGTGGCTCGACGGAGTGCAGTGGCCGCTGTGGGACTCCCAGCGCACCTCCGCACTGTTGCGGCTGAAGCCTGCGCATGGAACAAAGGAGATCGGGGCAGCGGTGTGGCAGTCGGTGGTCTATGTGGTGGCCTCGATGATCGAGGAGATAAGCCCGGATACGTCGTGTCTGGTCGCCGGGGGCGGCGTCCTTGAGCCGGGGTTTCTGGAGGCTCTATCTCGTTGTGTCACAAGAGAACTGGTAGTTCCGGAACACGCCGGTTTTTTCGCTGCGGAAGGGGCGGCCCAATCTGCTCTGAGCGCGCTGGGCGGTCAAACCCTTCCCCCACCGGCGCTGACCCAAGCCCTGCCCCCATCATCACAACGGGATGCCGCTTTTCAGGAATGGATCCAGATCGCCTTGCGATCTGAGTAAATATTTTTCAAGGAGCATGCAATGATTAAGGGATCTTTGGTACCGAATATCACGTTTTTTGACGCCGACGGCGCAATAGACGAGAAGAAAACCACGTGGCATATGGACTGGATGTTCCAGCGGGGCCTGGACGGCCTGTTTCTGACCGGGTCGTACGGAGCGGGCCCCATGATGACCGTGGAGGAACGCATCCGGGTCTATGATCTGGCCGCTGCCGTCGCCAAAAACTACCCCGGGAAGACGTTACTCCCCCATGTTGGCGCGTTGCGAACTGCCGACGCGGTTGAGCTGGCCAAAGCTGCCCAGAAGCGCGGCGCCGCCGCCGTGGGAGCAGTACCGCCGTTTTACTACAAGTTCACCGATAGCGACGTGAAGGAGTACTACCGGGCGCTCCTTAATGCGGTGGATGTCCCCGTATTTGCGTACAACAACCCGGCAACCTCCCGCTTTACCTTTTCTGTCGGACTGGTTCGGGAGTTGATAGACATGGGCCTGGCCGGTTTGAAGGACAGCCCCTTGAGCGTGGGCTTTCTCAGCCGTATCGCCTACGAGACAAAACACGCAGGCACACCCTTTCAGATCATTCTGGGCACATCCACCGGGTGGCTACCCTTCTACCACATGGGCGTACGGGCCACCATCGCCGGGATGAACAACTGGGCACCGGAGATCATCACCGAGATGGTCCGGGCTACCACTGCCGGAGAGATGGACCGGGCCGAACAGGCCTACCTGGTGATGTCCGACCTGAGCGCCAAAATGCACTTTATCGACAGTACCATCGCCTCTCATATCGGGTTGTACACCCGCGGATACGATGCAGGGTTTCCCCGGGCTCCGATGCAGTTGCCACGTCGGGACGACCCGATGTACGACAAAGTCCGGCAGATCATAGCCGGCGGATTCGATGCGTTGGGGTTGGAGATGAAGAACGACTGACCCGGCGGGGAAGATCTCGCCCCCCTCGGCCCTCCACCGGTGCCGCTGATGCCCGCAGGTGGAGGGCTTTTTACAGTCCGCAGGAATGGTGATATGATCGGATTCATGGAAGACGAAAACTCGCCGCCGGTGAGCGTTGCGGCCCTGTCCTTTATCTCGGACCGCCGATCTGAGCTGCGTAAGAGCGAAGAGAAGGTAGCGAATTACGTCACCGCGCACCCGCAGAAAGTGGTCCATTATTCCATCAGCGAGCTCGCCGAGAGCGCCAACGTCAGCGAGCCTACGGTGATCCGTTTTTGTCGTCGCATCGGCTTCAAAGGATACCAGGATTTCAAGATCGCCCTGGCCCAATCGGTGGTTCCACGCATCAAGATCATCCACGAGTCCATAACAGAACACGACAACGCCCAGAGCCTGACCCTCAAGGTGTTTCAGGCCAATATCTCCGCGGTTCAGGATTCCCTGCAATCCCTGGATTACATCGCTCTTGAGCGGGTTATAGAGGCCTGCACCAACGCCGGGACAATACTGTTTTTCGGTCTGGGAGGATCTGCGTCGGTGGCCCTTGACGCCTACCACAAGTTCTTTCGGCTGGGAATCCACTGCAACTGGTACGAAGACACCCATATGCAGGCGATGGGTGCGTCAATGCTTTCCGCAGGTGACGTGGTCATCGCGATCTCCCACTCCGGCTCATCCAAGGATATCGTGGAAGCAATCGAGATCGCTACCGAGGTGGGCGCAACCACCGTTGCCGTAACCAGCCACGGAAAATCTCCGGTGTCCCAGGCCGCAACCTACGTACTGTCAGCGAGCACCACCGAGACCAGCTACCGTTTCGAACCGATGTCCTCGCGGATTGCGCATCTATCGATCATTGATGCTATTGCCGTAGGGGTCTCCATGCGCCGGCAGGACCACTACATGGACAACGTACGCCAGACCCGCCGCGCCCTTGTCAGAAAACGATATTGACGCGACATAGCAACCTGACCGGAGGTGCTAACGGTGAAGCGAAAGCTGTTCTCCTGGACACGGCATCATATCAAGAGATGAAAGACGCCCTTGGATTTCTGAAGCTTATCTCGCAAAGCGAAAACGACGCCGGAAACGGTGTTCTTGTTTCCCACGACGCAGTGATCGCGGGGGCTCGCGATAGACTCAAGAACCACCTGAAACAATCCTGAATCGACTCATGCCAGACATAGTATGGTCGTCAAACGCGTCGGCGGACTTTCAAGATATCCCAGGCTGGATTCTGGACAATCATTCCACTCACCATGGCGGGTATTCTACTCTGAGATTCTTCTCCGCAGAATTCTTCGTTGATACGCGTCGTCCCCCTTCAGTTCAATAGCCCTTTTGTAAGAAATTATACTACAATTATGCGATTATGAACGAAATTCTTTGACCTGATCCTGAATATGATGTAGTATTACTACATTTATCGGTTTTCAGAAAGGAGATTTCATGAAACGAATCAGTTTGACCCTGTTGGTCTTCGCAGTGGTCGCTACGGCGATCTTCGCTGGTGGCGCCAGGGAAGCGGGCACCGAGTCATTTGTCATCCGCGTTGCCTACGGGACCGCCGGGGGACCGATTCACGAGGCGGCGCTGGAATTCGAACGCATAATCGAAGCAGCGGATCCCCGCATTGATGTTCAGGTTTTCCCCGGGGGACAACTCGGTTCAGAGGGGGAGGTTGTCGGTCAGCTTCAGGCGGGAACCACGGATATGCTGCCCACAACCACCGGCCCCCTTGGCCAGCACAACCCCATTTACTACGTTCTTGAATCACCGTATGTATTCCTCAATGAGCGTCAGGCTGACCGTGTTCTTGACGGACCCATAGGTCAGGAGTTCCTTGCGGGATTGGAAGAGATCGGTCTCATCGGTCTCGCTTTCTGGGAAAACGGTTTTCGTCAGCTGACCAATAACACGCGACAGGTACGCCGTCCCCAGGATCTGAACGGTATCCGCCTGCGTACCCAGGAAAACCGGCTGCATATGAGCTTCTTCGAGGGTCTCGGTGCCAGCCCGACTCCACTGCCCTTCACCGAGGTGTATAACGCCCTGGCTACCGGCGTGGTTGATGGCCAGGAGAACCCCTTCTCCCTCATCGCTACCAACAACTTCTACGAACAGCAGCGTTATCTTTCACGAACGGATCACGTGTACTCCGCTGTCCCGGTCTACTTCTCCGCGGCACGCTGGAACCGACTGCCTGAAGACGTTCAGAACCTGATCGCCACCACGGTATACGACCTGCGGCTGTGGCAGCGGCAGCGTGGTCGCGAGTTGGAGCAGGAGTATATCTCCCAGATCCAGCAGCAGACTGAGGTGACGATTCTCAGCGATGCCGAGAAAGCTGCTTTCCAGCAGGCAGGAATGGCAACCTACAACTGGGGTCGTGAGCGCTACGGTGCAGCATACGGCGACCTTCTGGACCGAGTTCTTGCCGCCGCGGCAGAAAACTGACCAAAGCTCACCTTACGTTTTTTCAACCGGAATGCTGTTTGTCCTGGAGCAGGCGAAAGCATTCCGGCTTTTTTTGGAGGATCAAGAGATGGAAACCCCCTTTACCCGTGGGATGAAAGAAAAGCTGCTCCTGCTGGAAAGCACGGTGCTGGTCGTCCTGGCAGTGAGCGCGACAGTGATCATGTTTGGGAATGCAAGTTCCCGGTACCTCTTCCGGACTTCATTCTCATGGGCAGATGAGCTTATCCGTCTCATCTTCGTCTGGTCCATGTTTATTGCGATTACAACCGCATTCATTCGCAACCAGCACATCAGTTTTTCCGCACTGGCCCACTTGAACGATACCACCCGAGTCATCACCGACGTCCTCTATGACGGAATCCTCATCCTGGTGGGGGCTATCGTTGCGTACCACGGGTGGCGCTACATGAATCTGACCGGCAGGGTACGCCTGCCCGGTACGGAACTTCCTACGGGACTGCTGCTCCTGCCAGGTGTGGTTTCCGGGGCTGTCTGGGCGCTCCTGGGAGGGGCCCGAATCGTAACACGCCTGCTTTCGATGCCACAGATGAAGAGAGGAAAAAACTGATGGGTACCCTTCTCACGTATTTGGCCCTGTTCGGCGGGTTCTTTGCCTTTGGCGTCCCCATCGTCCTTTCCCTGTCTGTAGCGGCAGTCCTGATGCTCATGATCAACGGCCTGGATCTTCAGATCTTTGCCAATGTTTTTGTTCGCTCAATGGACAACTTCAGCCTTACCGCAATGTTCTTCTTTATCCTTGCCGGTGAAATAATGAACGGCGGCGGTATGACCCGGCGAATCGTCGCCGCAGTATCTCGTCTGGTTCGTGGTGTGCCCGGCGGACTGGCGATCATCGCCGTCATTTCCTGCGCGCTGTTTGCGGCCATAAACGGATCAGCGATCGCCACAGCCATTGCCATCGGCGCCATTCTCTACCCGGCGATGGTACGACAGGGCTACGGAAAGGCGTTCTCCGCGGCGGTCATAGCTGCCGGAGGAATCATAGGACCGATTATTCCCCCGTCTATACCGATGATCATCTACGGAGCCACAACAGGAGACTCCATCGCCGCCCTTTTCGCCGGTGGTATCATCCTGGGCATCCTCATTGCCGCCGCCGAAGTGGTGGTGGTCTACCTCATATCACGAAAAAGGGGATACGGGGTCAACGTGGAAGAGATAGACTTCGGTAAGACCAAGGGCGTTGTGTGGGCTCTTGTCTTCCCGGTCTTTATCTTCGCGAGCATTGTAGGCGGCATCATGACCGCTACAGAGACAAGCGCGTTCGCCGTTGTATACGCCTGGGTGGTGGGAACGTTCATCTATCGGGAGTTCAAGTTTCGCGACTTCGCCGCAATGGTTCGTCGGGCAATGCTCGGCTCCGGCATGGTCATGGCCATCGTCGGCGCAGCATCGGCGGTTGCATGGGTACTGACCTACGAACGGGTACCGCAGGATGTCACCATCGCGATGGTCAACGGCCTCAACACGCCGACCCTGTTCATGGTCGCCTCCTTCGCGATACTGCTGATCGTGGGAATGATCATGGACCTCACACCGGCGATCCTGATTCTGACACCGATCTTCATGGGTCCGGTGCTGGCGTTTGGTGTGGATCCGATCTACTTCGGAGTATTTTTCTGCAGCGTCCTCAGCGCCGGGCTGATAACTCCACCGGTGGGCACCCTGATCTTCACGGGATGTTCCACCTGCGGGCGACCCCTGGGTGAAGTGGTTCGAGAGATGACACCGTTCATTGTAGCGGTGTACATCGTCCTGTTTGTGTCAGCACTTTTTCCCGAGATCATTACGTTTATACCGCGGCAGGTTTTTCGCCTGTAGCGTCTCGTCATGCCGCCGTGCGGGAGCCTGCCGTGACTATCAGGCCGCTCCCGATCGGCCCGCTCCCTTGACGCTGCCGTGGCGAAAGCCGAAGATGGGCGATCATGGCAAAAAAATCGAAGGCTTCGTCAAAGCGCTTGATCGGTGGAGTTCTTGCCCTGGCAGGAATCGGAGTTGGTGCGTACGGCGGCTACCGGCTGTGGGAGCTGAACCAGGGACTCAGGGGCGTTGGTGTGCGCCTGGCCAACCAGCTCGCCGGCCCGCTGCAGAGTCAGGAGATGGCCTGGGGCTTCGTTGTCGCAGGCGTCGCGCTGTTTTTGATTGGTGCGTTCCTGTACCTGGGAAAGAAGTAACCCTCACCCAACTACTCCTGTGGTTCTCCTGGTTCCTGCCGCTCCTGCAGCACCAGGGCGTCGCGGTGGCGAAAGGTCAGCATCCGCTCCACAAAGCGGGGGTCCCGCCGGGGGTCTTCCGGTGAGTGGAAGAGATGACTCGGGCAGGAGCAGTCGCTGGAGCCAAACCCGGGCACAGGCTCACCGTATACCTCCCGCAGGGATGAAGCCACCGCACACTCCATCCGACGCGCCGAATAGATCGGGTAGACCGACGCCCAGTCCGCCCCGGCGCGAAGGTAGTCCACGTGCCAGCGCATCTGCTTGCGCCGCCTGAGGTGCCGCGCTGTCCTGCTGCGTAACGTGCCCATCGCCGATCCCACGTACAGATAATGCCCCGCTTCAAAGTGCACGTCCCCATAGGCGCCGACGCCAACAGTCCTATTCTCATCCAGCCGCAGATGAAGCACATACGAACCCCGGTTGGCGACGACAGCATCTACCGGGCGCATATCAACCGGAACCGAGGGATTCACCACGTGGGTCCCGCCTGAACGGGTGGTCCGGGTGGCCACTGCGACCACCTCCACCCCCTGACGAGCCGCGTCTCTCAAGGCCAGCGCAAAGTCCGGGTCGGTATGAATGTCCGGGATGAAGCGCTCCGCCGGTGGTCCCTGAATCACGAAGAGCACTATGCGCCGCCCCCCGGCGATCCCTGCCAGCTCGTTGACGTGCCGCGCCCCCCGGGTAGTAGCGGCGTCGGGGAACATCGCCACCCCGTGGGCAGCGAGGGTGCAGCTCTTCACCTCTACCACAACCTCACCATCCGGGGTCCGGGCCACGAAGTCGAAGCGGCTTCTGCCCCGGGTCACCTCGCCCCTGATCTCTGTGGCGCCGGGGATGAGGAACGGAAGGATGAGCTCCCGGGCAACGGTGTTTGCCCCCGCCGAAACCAGGGGCACAACGAC
>SKHA01000232.1 GCA_007117185.1 Spirochaeta sp.
AGCGGGATGGCTGGTGGATCTGGGAGCGCTGTATCAGAACAGGGGTCTGCAGATCGACCCGGACCTGGTACCGAACATGGTCAACATCGGTCGCTATCCCTACCCGGACGGAGCCCTCTACGCTCTGCCCCACGTGGGGAACGTCGAGCTGTTCGCCTACCGTCACGACATCGCCGCACGGTACGGCTTCAACTCGCTGCAACGCTGGGACGACGTACTGGCCCTGGCGCGGCAGGTCCGGGCCAACGAGCCTGAGATGGTCCCTGTCCTCTTCCGTGGCGTTCAGGGCAACCCCATTGTGACAGGGTTCCTGCCAATCTTCTGGGCATTCGGCGCGGACATTCTGGTGGACGGACGACCGGCGTTCAACACCCCCGAAGCGCTCAATGCAGTTGAGTTCTTCCTGGAACTGGCCGAGTACGCTCCAGAGGGAGTAACCGCTTACCAGTCCGCCCAGGTCAGGGACGCTCTCTATTCCGGTGCCGGTGCGGTAGCAATCGAAGTATGGCCCGGCTGGATCGGTGACCTGGAGAACCCGGAAGTTTCCAACGTGGTAGGGCAGGTGCGGGTCGCCGCTCATCCGGCGCAGGTCAACCCTTCATCGCCGATGATCGGCGCGTGGATGGTGGGAATCCCCCGAAACTCCCGCAACGTGGACCCGGCGTTTGACTTCCTGCGTTTCCTCACCAGCGCTCCGATCCAGGAGATGATGGCGGACCAGGCGGGGCTCCCCCCGACTCGGGCGTCGGTCCATCAGATTCCCCGGCTGCAGCAGAAGTTTCCCTGGTACCCGGCGCAGCTTGACGGCCAGCGCAGCGGCTCGATCCGCCCACGGACAGACCGGTGGGCCCAGATCGAGACGGTTTTCGGTGATTACCTGCAGCGCGCACTGGTTGGCGAAGTCTCCGCCCGGGAAGCACTGAACCAGATTCAGCGCCGCTCCGAGGAGATCCTGCGGTAGCAGTTCCGGTATCGCAAGATCCGGGATCGTGAGTAACCGCCGGGGGCCCTCCCCCCGGCTTTCTGACAGACAGGTACTACGGTGAAACAGACGAAACGAAACTCCCACAGCATATTCTTCTACCTGATCTTCCTGCCGGCGCTCCTGCTGGTTCTCTTTCTGACCACCTACCCCATCGGGAACGTGGTCTACAACTCATTTTTCGATTACGACTTCATCTCCGGCTCCCGGGAGTACATCGGCCTGGAGAACTACCGCAGCATCATCGCTGAGGAACTGTTTCACCGGTCCTTTCAGAACACCCTCATCTTCACCGTCAGCGCCAGTGTGCTGGAGGTACTGCTGGGTGTGGCCCTGGCGTTCCTGCTGCACCGGTCCTTCCGGGGCAAGCGGGTCGCTTCGCTGGTGATCATCTTTCCGATGATCATCTCCACCATGGTGATCAGCGCGGTGTGGCAGACGTTCTATCACTTCGAAATCGGGCTGTTCAACCACATTCTGCGATCCGTCGGCCTTTCCCCGGTGGGGTGGCTCACCGATCGCAGCGTGGCGCTGTTCTCTATCGTCCTGGTGGACATATGGCAGTGGACCCCCTTCGCGTATCTGATCATCCAGGCGGGAATGAGTTCCATCCCGGCGGAACTATACGAGGCTGCGGAGATTGACGGGGCCGGGTCGGGGCAGATCGCCGCCCGGATCACCCTGCCGCTGCTCATGGGCCAGATCGTCCTGGTCCTGATGTTGCGAACGCTGGATACGTTCCGGCTCTTTGACAAGGTCTACGCCCTTACCGGAGGTGGCCCGGCAAACGCCACCCAGACCCTCTCGTTCTTCATCTATCGCGAGGGATTCACCTTCTTCAACTTCGGGCGGTCCGGCGCGGCGTCGGTACTGACCCTGGTTATTGTGGCGCTGCTGTCGCTGGTATACGTGCGGCGGCTCTTTCGGGAGGACGCGTGATGTATTACCGCCTCAGACGGCTTGCCGGAGATACCTTCTTCCGCCTGACCCTGGCGGCGACTCTGGCTGTGATCCTCGTTCCGATCTACTGGATGATCAACACCAGCCTGAAGAACCCCCGGGAGGTGATCCGGTCGGTACCCACCTTTTTCCCCGAAGCCCCCACCCTGGCTAACTACGCCAACGTATTCGCCCAGGGGATCTGGACCAACGTATTCAATACGGTAACTGTGGCCGTCTCGGCGACAGTGATCTCCATCATTCTGGCCTTTCTGGCGTCCTACGCGCTGGCCAGGTTTCGCTTCCCCTTCCATCTGAACCGCATCTTTCTGATCTGGGTTCTGGTGGTGCGTATCCTTCCTCCCATCGTCCTGGCGGTGCCGCTCTTCTCGGCGTTCAATATGGTCGGGCTGATCAACACGCGACAGGGGTTGATCCTGGCGTTCCAGATCTACACCCTCCCCTACGCGATCTGGATCATCTACGGGTTCGTCAAGGCGCTGCCGCTGGAATTCGAGGAGGCAGCCACCATCGACGGAGCGTCCCCCGGGCGGATTCTCATCTCCATCGTGGCGCCCCTGGTCCGTTCAGGGGTATTGGCAACGTCCATCTTCAGCCTAGTCCTGGCGTGGAACGAGTTTCTCTTCGCGCTTCTGTTTGTGCGCACCCCCCGGCTGTTGACCCTTCCGGTGGTGATCGCCCGCTACATCGGCGAGTACTCCACCCAGTGGGGTGAACTGATGGCGGTGGGGCTGCTGGCATCGCTGCCGGTGCTGTTCTTCTCGAACATCGTCTACCGGCAGCTGACTCAGGGATTCTCCCTGAGTCTCAAGTAGGGAGGATCGTGTGGCGCTGGCAAACCGTCCCCTTATCACCGCCCACACCGGGTGCGAGGGAACCCCGGATAACTCCCTCATTTCCATCGACGCCGCGCTGGCCAGCGGCGCCGACGTGATCGAGGTGGACCTGCGAGTGTCCGCCGATGGGCACCCGGTCCTCCATCACGACTCGTCGTTCCTCGATAGCGCAGGACGGGAGATCAGGATTGCCGAGCGCTCCCGAAGCGAGCTGGCCGAGGGTTTTCAGACGGTGGCCACCCCTCCGGCTACCCTGGATCAGGTGCTGCAGCGGGTTGTCGGTGACGAGATCATCCTGAACATCGATCTGAAGGACGTGGGCGGGGTGCGTGAGCTGTGGCGGCAGATCGGCGATTTCGGGCTGCACCAGTCGGTGATCTTCACCGGGTGCGATGCCGCGGGGGCCCGGTTCGTCAATACTACCGTTCCGGGAGCACGAGTGCTGCTGAACGTCGCCGACGGGGAGCTGCCGGAGTCGGAGCAGGGGTACGACCAGGCGGTCCGGGAGATCTGCGCAACCGCCGCTGCCGCGGGGTGCTGCGGCCTCAACGTGGATTATCGCCGGTGCCGCCCCGAGCTGGTGACGTTCGCCACGCGGCGGTTTCTGCCCGTTTCAGTCTGGACGGTTGACCACCCCGATGAAATGCGAAGAATGTACGCCATGGGTGTCTACGCGATAACGACCCGCTTTCCGGTGCGTCTTGGTGCTGTTCTGTCGGGAAAACCAGAGTGAGTGACCTTTATCTTGAATGGGCCGAAAAGGCAGTCGTTCACGCCGGTGGAATGGCGCAGGCGATCCGCCGCGGTGGCATCACCCGCCAAACCAAGTCCCACCAGGACTTCGTCACCGAGGCGGACCAGCAGATCGAAGCGGCGATCCGGCAGGAACTTGCCGCGGCGTTTCCGCAGGACCGGTTCTTTGGTGAGGAGACCGCTGGGGATTCTCCCGAGGTTTCTCCGGCTGACTCCACCAGAGCGGTGTGGATCCTCGATCCGGTGGATGGTACCAGCAACTACGCCTCCGGGCTGGACGCGTGGTGCATCTCCCTGGCTCGGGTTGAACGGGGCCGGGTGATGACTGCGGCGCTCTACGCTCCGGACCGAAACGAACTGTACCTGGCCAGCAAGGGCGGCGGGGCCACCCTGAACGGCAACACCCTGTCGGTGTCGGCAGCTGTAGCGCGGGAACAGGCGCTGGTGATGACCGGGCGGGGGGCAAAACTCTCGGTGGACCGGTATCTGCAGGTCATTCGCCTGCTTCTGGAACGGGGCTACGAGTACCGTCGCTACGGTTCCGGAGCCCTGGGGATCGCGATGGTCAGCACCGGGGCGATTCAGGGGTATATCGAGACGGGAATGTATCCCTGGGATATCGCCGCAGCGCACCTGATCGTCCAGGAGGCCGGTGGGTACTGCAGCCCCTACCCGCTGGAGGCTCTCTCGGGGGAGCCCGGCCCGCCGCTGGTGGTCTGCCAGCCCGGTCTTGAGACTGACCTGATGGACATCCTGGTCAGGGCAGACCGCTGAGCAGCTCCGCCTGCCGCCGCAGGTTGGTCGGCAGGTAGTTCCAGGGGTACTCGCCGGCGGCGGTGACGTCCAACTGGTGATCGTTCACAAACAGATAGCCGTAACGGCGGACATTCCGGCGGAACCGCTCCTCCTGCCAGACGCCGTCGCCGTACACCAGCGCCGCAGCGCGAGCGGCCACCATCGGTGGCGGCCGCTGCCCCGGGGAGGGCCAGTAGCGCTCCTCATGGGCAACGACGATATCGAAGCCTGAGGTCCCGTAGTATCCCATCGGAGCGGCGACGCCGGTATTGCCGATCACCGGGGCCCTTGCGGTTGAGAGATTTCGCATCTCCTCCAGATACACAAACGCCTCGTTGGGGCCACTCATCGCTCCGCCATCGGGAACCTCGTCCATGAAGACGCCCTGCACCCGGGGATACAGGCGGCTCCACCGCCGCAAATCCGCAGCGACCAGATCCACCCTTCGATGCCCGTACTCCAGATGTACATACCCCACCAGGATGACCCCGGCGCGCTGCAGCTCGCGGATCCCCCGCTGGTAGTTGGAGTCCGCTGTTTCTCCGGGGCCGTTGGCCGGATTGACCACCGCAATGATCTGCAGCTGGGGAAACTCCTTTGCAACCTCCGCAACCAGGCGCCAGGCCTGCCCGGCGGGGCCCTCAGGAAAAGGGTATATGTAGAGGGGAATGATCATGCCCCGCTGATCAGGTTCAAAGAGCGAGGGGGTCACGGTTGCACAGCTGCCGAGCAGGGCAAGAACCCCCGCAGCAGCACATAAACGCCCAGTCATTGTCCCGGTATAGTGCACCGGCAACGGCAAAAATGCTACTGTCGGGCATGTCCTCCGCAGCAGGTAATCTCCTTGTTATCGTCTCGTCGGTTGCCTTCGGCGGTATGGCCCTGTTCGCGCGGGCGGCGTACCAGGCGGGCACCTCCCCGATAACGCTTCTGTTTCTCCGCTTCGGCATCGCCGCCGTGTGCATGGGGGTGGTGGTGGTCGTCCGTCGAGAACGGCTGCCCCGGGGACGTACCCTTCTGGGGCTGCTCATGATGGGTGGCCTGGGGTACGCCGGGCAATCCTTCTCGTTTTTTACTGCTTTGACCATGGCCAACGCGGGGCTGGTGGCGCTGCTTCTGTATCTGTACCCCGCTATCGTGGCGATCCTCTCGGCGATCTTTCTGGGTGAGCGCCTGGGGCGGTGGCGCTCACTGGCGGTGGTTTTGGCATTCTTCGGTACCGCCCTCACCGTCGGGCCAGCTCCGCAGGGCAGCCCCCTGGGAATCTTCCTGGGAATCGCGGCGGCGTTCATCTATTCCGGATACATCATGGCCGGGACCCATTTGCTGCGCTCCAGCTCCCCCATATCCGGCGCGATGGTGATCATGGCCGCCGCCGCAACGGTGTTCGGAGTGGTCAATATTCTTCAGGGGCCATCCTTCCCGGGTACCGCTGCGGGGTGGTGGGCCGCTATGGGGGTGGCTGTGGTCTCCACCGTCATCGCGGTAACCCTCTTTCTGGTGGGCATCACCGTCATCGGACCCACCCGGGCATCGGTACTCTCAACGTTCGAACCGGTGACTACAGTCATCCTGGCGGCGCTTCTGCTGAGCGAGCCCCTCGGCCTGGCCAGCATTATTGGTGGCGCTTGCATCCTCACCGCCGCAATGATCCTCTCACGGGCGCCTCGGGCACCCCGGGTGGCCGGAGCGGCAGGACAGTAACTGGCTTATGTGGTATTATCCAGACGGTCATGACATATCGGGGAGAACGGGCAAAGAATCGGCGCATCTATGACGACGTCCTGGAGCGCATCCAGCGAGGAGAACTTGGCGAAGGGCAGCGGTTGCCCACCGAGCGGGAACTGGTTGCGCTGTATGGCGTGTCCCGTCCTACCGTGACAAAAGCGCTCTCCCGGCTCCAACAGGAGGGCTACATCGTTCGCCGCGCCGGGTCGGGCAGCTTCGTCCGCTCCAGCACCCCCTTACCACCCCACCGTGAGAGCACCGAAGCACGCTACTACGGTCTGTTGATCCCCAAACTGGGGGTAACGGAAATCTTTGAGCCGATCTGTGCGCGGATAGCCCAGCTTTCCCGATTGCACAACTTTCATCTCCTCTGGGGAGACTCGGCAGCCCACAGTGAAGAGAATGTTGCCGCCGACATGGAAGAAGGGTGTCTGCGTTACATTGAGCAGAAGGTGGATGGTCTGTTTTTCGTCCCCCTGGAGCTTGTCCCCGGCTGGGAGGATACCAACCAGCGGATCGTCAGACACTTGCGGGACGCACACATTCCGGTGGTAGTCCTTGACAGCGATTACCTGCCCTACCCCCAAAGGGGCATTTTTGACCTGGTGGGCATCGACAACGTTCGCGCCGGTTACCGCGCCGCCCGACACTATCTGGATCAGGGAGCAAGACGTTTTGATTTTCTCTGCCGCCCCTATTCGGCCAACACCGTGCAAGCACGGTTGCACGGTTGCCGTCTGGCGTTGAGCGAAGCGAACATTCTAATGCCCCCGGAGTGGATCCATATCGGAGAGCCCCGGGAAGAGTCCTTTGTGGAGCAGGTTCTGTCCAGCGGAGCGACAAACATCGTCTGCGCCAACGACGCCACAGCGATTGCCCTGATGCACTCGGCAGAGCAGCTGAACCGCCTCGTGCCACGGGACCTGCGGGTGGTCGGTTTTGACAACGTGAAGTATTCCGAATACGCCAGAATTCCCCTGACCACCTTTCACCAGCCCTGCTCGGAGCTGGGCCAGCTGGCGGTGGAAACGATGCTGCTGCGACAGGCAAATCCCCGCCGCCCCAGCACCACCGTCTACGCCGAGCCGGAATTTCTCCTCAGGCAGTCTTCAATCATTCCCCGGTTGTGAGAGAGTCCCGCCGCAAGCGGTGAAACAGGTCCCGGCGTTGCGAAAGCAGGTGGTGCCGCTCCATATCAGGCTGGATCACCGTCGCAGTTCCTACGCCCAAAGCCGCTACACCCTGATCCAGATCCGAGAATGTGCCAGCGGCGACACCCCCGAGAATCGCCGCTCCCAATGCGGTGGTATTACCATGGGGCATCACCGTAAGTGGCTCGCCCACAACGTCACAGAGCAATCTGATGTACCGGGTCGAGCGGGTACCACCACCGCCCACCCGTATCTCAAACCCCTGGCCGCCGCCAGCCTGTCTTCTTACCTCGTCCAGCGCGTCGGTGAACCCGAAGACCACCCCTTCCACCGCCGCGTAGAGCAGGTCATCTCTGGACGTGGTCTGGCGCAATCGCATCCACGATCCGGTAGCTCCGGCGTCCATCAGGGGCGTTCGCTCGCCCGTAAGGTACGGAACGAAAAGCGGCGCCTCCATAAGATCTGCACTGTGCATGGCTGTCTCGTAGTCCCGCCATTCAGCACCCAGGAGGTTCTGCACCCAGGTCAGTGCCGCTCCACCGTTCTGAATGCTGCCCTGGGCAAGCCAGTTGCGGTGGTGACAGAAGTGGTTCAGGGTGACCGGTGGTTCTTCCGGAAGGTGGTCCAACGGCGTGGCGATCTGTCCGCCGGTTCCCACCATCATCTGGATGACTCCCGGTCGGAGCACGCCGTTAGCCAGCGCCGCCGCCTGTTGGTCGCCGCTTCCCACGGCAACAACGATATCCTCACCCATGGGCGCCCCCCCTGTTGACCGCCCGCCGAACTGCTGGTGAAGGTCAGCCCTCACCGTGCCGGCAACCTCCCAGGGGTCGGAAAGCGGCGGCAGTATCTCCTGGGAAACCCCGAAGAGAGCTTCCAGTTCGGGGATCCACTGTCGCCGTCCGACATCCATCAGCAACGTCGCCGATCCGTCGGTGGGGTCGGCGCCGATCGTTCCGGTGAGGCGCAGGCGAAGGTAATCTTTAACCATCAGCAGCGCCGCTGCCCTGTTGAGGATCTCCGGCTCGTTTCGCCGCAGCCATACCAGCGGTGGCAAGGTCAATCCGGAAGCAACCCGGTTGGCAATACCCCGGGAGAGCCCCTTTGCATCAAGCACGGACTGGATCTCCGGAACCAGGTCGCGAGCCCGGGTATCAAGCCAGGTGATGGCCCGACGGAGGGGGCGGTACTGTCGGTCCACAAGAACAAACGAATGCATCTGCCCGGTTACACCGATACCGCGCACCACCACATTGCCCTGTTTTCGGGCCTGTTCCAGAGCCTCAGCGGCAGCGGCCACGGTAGCGCTCCACCACTCTTCCGGGTCCTGCTCGCTCCAGCCCGGGTGGGGAGC
>SKHA01000114.1 GCA_007117185.1 Spirochaeta sp.
ATCTGCTCGGGGTAGGCTTCACGAAGGGCCAGAAGCTGGGGGATCCCGTCGAGGCTGCGGGTCAGGGGCTGGTCGTCCCACTGGAAGACCCGGGATTTGTCCACCGTCTGAGCGGAGGATACCCCACCATTGATGATAAGCAGAGCGAGAAAGGCGAAGGTGATGGTGTTCACGCCGGGGTGTGCTCCCGACTGAAGAGCGCCGCTTCTCCGTTGTGCAGCGTCAACGGTGCGTCGAATGCGATGGTGGTGCGCTTTCGCAACAGCGGCGTGATCAGGACCGGTTTCCACTGCCGACTTTCGTCTGCGGCACCAGTGGCACCAGCGGCTCCAGCAGCGAGTTCCGCCGGGAGGACCTCCCGCGGGGCTCCCTCCATATTGGCCACAAGGAAGAGGGTTGCGGGCCCGCCAGTGTCGGTGCCTGCCGCGCCGACGGAGCTGCTGCGTCGGCCGTACATCACGACCGAACCGTCAGCAGGATGAAGATAGTCGAAGAAGTCCTGCCCGGAGGGGACAAGGTCCAGGTTGTGACGCAACCATCGGTTGGCTCGGCGAAACTGGCGGACCTGAAGCGCAAAGGAGGCGCGCTCCGCCAGGACGGGATCCGTATCCACCCGGTCCCGGTAATGGGTGGTGTTGCAGAACTGGTGAACGTCGTCCATCCATGCCCGTGCGGCAACCCGCAACAGCTGGCCGGTCATCTCTGCGGGTCCTTCCAGGTGGGGGGTCAGGGCGTTGAGCAGACGGGCAATGGCTTCAGGGTCGTACTCGGTTGTCCTGATCGCCCCTTCCAGAGCCAGGAGGAACTGTCGTAACCCCCGAAGGCTGCGAAACCCCATCTCCTTGAGACGCGGGAACGCCCAGGGGTGATTGAACCGTTCACCGGTAACCGCCCAGTCGAGAAAGCGCGCCTCCTCTGAAACAACCTTGATCGCCCAGCGGTGGTCGGTGTTTCGTATGAAGCTCCATGGGGCGTGGAGGTTGGCGTTGTAGAAGTCCATCGGGATTCCCGGGAGAAAGCAGTCCAGCAGGTGCGCCGCAGGGTTGCCGTAGCCGTTCTCGAAGATCTCCGGAAGGGTGCTGCCCAGATAGGTGTTCAGGCGCGCTTCCGGGTCCACCTGGGTACCCCGGCGCAGGGTATCGTGGTTGGACGTTCCGGTAATCCAATGAGAGCCCACCTCCAGGAGCTCCCGCAGGCGCCACCACTTGCTGACCCAGAAGGTGAAGAGGAATGGGGTGTTGTGGGCGAAGGTCAGCGGTCCCCACTGGACCACGTTGGGCAGCTTTCTGGTGACCTCGCGATAGGTCGATGAGAGCTCCCAGTCGTCCCGGGGCCAGGGACGGCCGTCCTCAAAGACCATCCACGGCCGATAGGTTGTGCCGGCCACCGTCTGGGTGACATCGTTCATCAGACTCAGAAACGCGTCGTCGTGGTACAGCCGGTTTTCTGACTCGACCCAGTACTTGAAGTCCTGGGCGCCGTCGACACGAATGCCGTCAACGCCGTAGTCGCTCTTGCGACGCTGCATCTCCAGCAGAATTGCCCGTACCACCGGGTGGGTGTAGTTGAGGTTCTGGCCGTACATGTTGGCTCCGGCAAAATAGTGGCGGTTCAGCAGCTTCAGCGCCTGATTGTCGGCGTGACCGTAGACCACGTCGAAAACGACCTTTACCGGACCTGTTGGGAGAGTATGCATCGTTGTCACGAAGTCCAGCAGCTCGTCCGGGCGGCCGCTCCGCAGGAGCGTCGGGTTGGGCGCCGGCGAGGCGACGGTGATCACGTCGTAGCCCCAGTTGGTGGTATCGGGACGTTGGATGCGAACCGTCCCGGAGACCTCCGATTCGTCCCAGAACGGGGCCCCTTCTTCAAAGAGAATCGTCGGTTCGATGGGCATCAGCTGCACCGCTTCATAGCCGGAAACAGCGTCACCGGCGGGTGAGGAGGAAGCGGCGATGGCACGGTATCGCTCCGACAGCGCCGCCAGGGTTCCCTCGGCGGTTGCCGTCGGCACGTGAATCTCCAGCATGTGGACCGGTGCTGAAACTCGTGGAGTCCCGTCCGGGTCCGGCTGCGTCTGCAGGGAGGAAAAATACCCGGCGTCGCTGCGGTCCGCGAAGAGGGTTGCCATATCGTAGAGCTCCGCCGGGGCTGCGGCGCCGAACGGGACGGAGTGGGCCAGGGGGTCATGGATCACCCGTCGGGTTCCGGAGCGGTCGGTGAAGGCCAGCCGATAGAACGTTCCCGTCCTCTCCCGGGTGCCACCGCGAACGCCGTCGATCACCGCCCAGAGGAACTCACCATCCTGAATCACTTCGACAGCGAACCGCTGAACCGGCAACTCCTGCCGGTGCCGGGAGAAGTCGACTGGGTCGGGCAGGCGATATAGCTCCAGGGTGACGGCGGCGGGATCCACCGCTTCATCCCCGATCTCTGGTGCCCAGTAGCCGAAGCGTCCCTGGGCAGGTCCGGTGAGGTGTGCCCCCAGGTGACGGGCAATTATGCGGGCACGCTCAAACGGGGTGGAGATGGCGTCGATTATCCCGTGCAGTTCTGCGATGAACAGTTCGGTTGCCGGTCTGTTGAGCCGGACACCAGTCGATGCGGTCATGGAACCTCCCATACAACCGCATTCTAACAGACCCTTTGGTGGAGGCACCACCTTGTGGTAGTATCAGCTCATGCCTGGCCTCGTAATTTTTATCGGTCTCGGAATTATCTTTGTAACGGTGCTGAATGCCAGAAACCGGAGTATCCGTCGGCGGCGCAAGTCCGGGGAGGATGACTGCGGATGCAACCAAAAGTAGTGCTGAAGAAAGCAGAGCGGACGGTGCCTGCGGGAATCGAAGGTACAACGGTTCTACTGGCCACCTGCGCCGGTGGTATGGAGCAGCTGCTGGAGCGGGAGCTCGCGTCGTTGCACCACCCGGTGGTGGAACGACGCCGGGGGGCCCTCTATTTTCGTGGTACCCTGGCGGATCTGCTGCCGCTGAACCGCGCCCTGCGCACCGCCTCGCGACTCCTGCTTCCCCTGACAGAGGTCAGGACGCAGGACTACACCGCGTTGTATCGAGCCCTTCTGGAGATCCCCTGGGAAGAGATCGTTCCTGTTGACGCCACCTTTGCCATCTCCGCTTCCAGCCGCTCCCGGGAACTCCGGGATCATCGCTTTCTGGCGATGCGGGTCAAGGACGCCATAGTTGATCGCCAGCGGGACCGTCGCAACGGCCGCCGCGCCTCGGTGGACCGGGACACCCCGCAGCTCATGATCGTGGTGCACGCAGAGTCCACGGGGGTGTCCCTCTCGCTGGACGCCAGCGGAGAACCTCTGCACGAACGGGGCTACCGCACAGAAGCGGGGGAAGCTCCCTTGAGGGAAACTCTGGCCGCGGCGATGGTGATGACGGCCCTGGAGGGCACCGGCGTGCGCGCTATTGTGGACCCCTTCTGCGGTTCCGGCACAATCCCCATTGAGGCGGCACTGATCGTCTCGGGGCGACTACCCGGGGAGCTTGGCCGCCGGTACGCCTGTTCCCGCTGGCCCTGGTTGCGACGATCAGCGTCGACGCCAACGAGCCACCCGGAGAAGGATAGCGGCTCTACCGGTGGGATGCCACGGATCATAGCCAGCGACCGCGATGCGGCGATGGTGGAGCTGGCCAGACGCAACGCTCGCCGGGCGGGGGTGGAGGCGCTGATCACCTTTGCGGTATCTCCGGCGGCGGAGCTGCCGGTGCTGCTGGAGCGAGAACTGGGACGAGATTATGACGGTTCGCTGACGCGGGTGGTCACCAACCCCCCCTGGGGTGAGCGGCTCCAGCCCGACGACCTGGAGGAGATCTTCCGGGATTTCGGCACAGCCCTGCGGGGGATCTCCAGCCCTGCCTGGGTGCTGTGTACCGAGAACGCCCCGGTGGACCGGCTGGGAATCCAACCGCGCCACCGGACTCCGCTGTATAACGGTGGGCTCAAGTGCAGTCTCCTGGAGGTGGACCCGGGGTGACCCCGGCGAGGCTATTCCGCCAGACTGCGTAACAACTCGATCTCCTGTGCCCAGTTGTCTTCCTCGGGGGTCTCCAGAATCAGGGGCAGGCCGTCCAGACGCTGGTCCTGCATGATCGCCTTGAACCCCTCGATACCAATCTCACCCTTGCCGATGGGCTGGTGTCGATCCTTGTGGCTTCCCAGTCCCCCCAGGGAGTCGTTCAGGTGGATACCGGCCAGCTTCTGAAGTCCTACCGTGGCGATCACCCCGTCCATCAGGGAGTTCCATCCCTCTTCGCTGCGGATATCGAACCCGGCGGCAAAAGCGTGGCAGGTGTCCACACACACCGCCAGCCGGTCCGGGTGGGTAGACGCCTCGATGATCATCGCCAGTTGTTGGAAGGTTGCCCCCATATTTGACCCCTGACCGGCGGTATTCTCCAGGACCAGCAGGGCCGGACGTTCCCGGTCGTCCCGGACATCCTGAAGAACCCGGTCTATCCCCTGGGCGATCCGGCGGCAGGTTGCCTTCTCGTCGAGTTCACCCTTGGAGGTTCCCGGGTGAAAGTTGAGCATTCCCAGCCCCAGAGCGATGGTCCGCGACAGCTCGTCTGTCAAACCACCGATGGACTTTTCCCTGACTTCCTCATCGGGAGACCCCAGGTTGATGAGGTACCCCGCGTGCGGCAGGACAACGTCCCGACTGTAGCCGCTGGCCTCCAGGGTGGTATGAAACGCTGTCACCGTCTCCGGAGCGTAGGGCGGGGACTGCCAGCGCCGCTGGTTGCGGGTAAAGAGTGCAAAGGCGGTGGCGCCGATCTGCTTGGCGTTTGTCGGAGCGTTATTGACCCCGCCGGCAGCGCTGACGTGCGCTCCCAGTGCTATTGTTCGCATACTCATGTAACCTCTTTCTTTCGTTTCGTCATCAGGTTTCGCTGGTGCAGACCCGGTTCCTGCCGCCCTCTTTTGCCCGATAGAGATTCGCGTCGGCCCGGCGCAGGAGCTCCTGGGCTACCACCTCGATGGGATCGCTGATGTTGACCTCTTGCGGCAGGGTGGCAATTCCGATGCTGACGGTGACGGTGTGATTCCTGACCAGACGACTCTCGGCGATGGCGCCGCGGAGACGCTCCGCCAGGATTCCCGCACCCGATTGGGGGGTCTCAGGCAGGATCACAAGAAACTCCTCACCTCCCCAGCGTCCCAGCCGGTCCGCCGGCCGCAACGTTGCTGTGGCGATGGTGGTCACCCCACGCAGGACCGCGTCCCCCGTTTCGTGGCCGAAGTTGTCGTTGATCGTCTTGAAATGATCGATGTCGATCATCAGCACCGACGTCGCGTGGTGGTGCCGTTGCGCCCGGGAGACCTCTCGCTCAAGTTCTTCCCAGGTCTTGCGGCGGTTGGCTACACCGGTGAGGGTATCCATCTCCGAGAGGTAGCGCAGCTCCTCCTCCATCTGCTTGCGTTCCGAGATATCCCGGGAGCACCCGACGATCTGGGTCACCTTGCCGTCCTCCATGACCGGGTAAAGCCGGGTATTCCAGTACCGTGTTCCTCCCGGAAGAGAGAGGGTCTCTTCGTACTCGCTGGGGGCTGCGGTGGTGAGGCACTGCCGGTAGCGCTGGTTCATCTCCCGGGCGGTCTGACCGGGAAACGCCTCGGCGGGCGTCCTGCCGCGTATCTCCTCTGAGCTGCGTCCGCTGAGACGCTCCATTTCCGGATTCACCTTCACGAAGCGAAGTTCTCCGTCTCGTTCCACGTTGAGTAGAAAAAGAGCGTCCTGGGTATTGACGAAGATCGCCTGCAGTTCTTCCCGAAGCTGCCTGTTGGCGGTGACGTCGTGTTGAATCGCAACGTAGGCGGTTATGGTGCCGTCAGGGCCGATGACCGGGGAGATGATCTGGTACGCGTAATACAGCGAACCATCGGCGCGGCGGTTTTCAATCTCCTCTTTCCACACCGCTCCGGACGAGATGGTGGTCCACAACCGCTGGAAGTATTCTCGCGGCATCGCCCCGGAGTTGAACACCGAGGGCCGCGCCCCCACCAGTTGCTCTTCCGTAAACCCGGTGATTGTCAAGAGCGCCGGATTTACCGCCACGATCACCCCTTTCGGGTCGGTGATGAGGATCCCATGATCCACCGCTGCCAGTGCTTTCTGAGCCAGAGCGTGGTTGTCCGTCACGTTTTTATCCCCCGGCAGATAGTAACGCCCCGCAGGGAAAGAACTCAAGCACTGCGGCAACCGACAGCAGCGGGTGTCCTTCCGGAACGGTCACGGCTCTGCCGGTGAATGCTTCAGTGAAACCGGTGGCGCCGGTCATGCCGGCGACGTCGGTCACACCGGCAACGCCGGTTCTCACCAGGGGTGTCAGATCCACTGCGGTGTCCCCCCCCGCAGCCGGGGGCACCAGCGGGATCGTCGCGCCATCCAGCAGCGGTGCGGTGAGTCGGGGAACCACCACCACCAGCGCCTTGTCATTGAGGACCCGGGCAAAGGCGATGATTCGATCCTGGTGGACTCCTGCCGTCTCCAGGGGCAGGTAGTCGCCAAGAGCGAACAGATCCGCTTCGGCGGCGCGCAGGCGCAGCAGCGCGGCGGCCACCAGGGTCTTGGGTTCGCCGGACAGCCAGGCGGTGAGCGCTGCGGTGCACCCCTGGGGGGACAGGTCGAGACGACTGAGGATATCTGCCTGTGCCGCAAAATCAACCCCGCGACGGTTGTCCGGGTCGACCAGGGAAAAGTCCCAGTTTGTCGTCCCCTGATAAATGTCCGGTACACCCGGGACGGTGAGGGTCAGCGCTTTCTGGACCAGACTGTTCACCAACCCCGGCATCAGCAGGGAGCGGACGAATTCCTCGATGTGGCGCACGATGGTGGGGCTGCGCTGCGGGTCCAGCAGGAGGTGCAGGTACCGTTCCAGCGCCCCTTCGTATTCGGCGTTGGGAGCGGTCCAGCGGGTTTCCAGCTTCGCCTCCCGGGTGGCCTTGACGGCGTACTCAAGAATCCGACGGGTGAACGCGTCGTGTCCGGGATAGTCCGGGGCGGTCATTTCCAGGGGCCACGTCCCGACGATCGTCTGCAGGAGCAGATACTGGTCCCGGGGGGTGGGCAGCAGGGCGTCATGACCGACACTTGCGGTCATCGCTGCAGTTCGGGTGACCCAGGTGGTCCATTCCGCCGGGCGCTCGCTGATCACCGCCAGCCGCGCACGGGTATCCTCACCCCGCTTATGGTCGTGGGTGGCGGTAGCCACCATGGAGAAGGGGTGCTTCTGCAACCGATCCCGGTTGGCGTAGTGAAACGCCTGAATCGAGGCGTAGAAGCGGTCCGGCTCGGCACCGACCTCGTTCCGGGCGATAAACCGTGCGTCCCGGTAAAACGCCGTATCCTCGAAGGACTTGGCCATTACCGGTGCGGTGAACTGCTGCACCTTCATCGCCAGATCCAGCACCTCCCGTCGCCGGAACGCCCGGGGATACCGGTGAGTCAGGTTCAGGGTGAGGACCTCCTGAATGAAATCGTAGGCGCTGGTATCTGCCTCGTCGCTGGCTTTCCTGGCGCTGGCAACGGCCCACTCTATGTCCCGGCGGTCCTGATCCGAGACCCCTGAAGCGTCCACGTAACTGCGATAGACCGGGAAGCGGGCGACGATACCCATCAGGGCATTTCGCAGGGCCAGGCGGGAAAGGTCCCTGGTCCAGCGACTGCTTTTGGCCAGACGGCTCAGCCGATTGGCCAGCACGTTCAGCTCGCTGGCAAGGGTCTGCTGCATGGTGCGGTATTTCGCCGTGAGGACGGTGGCGGGAAAGTCTCGATCAGCGCCAAGGAATGCCTCATACGTCCCTGTCAGCGGCTCTTCCCCCGCCGGGTCGGTCAGAACCTCTGCCATGAGAGTCATGTGTTCGTATCCGGTGGTTCCGCTGACCTCCCAGGTGGGACGTAACGCTTCGTGGTGGGCCAGAATCTTCTCTACAACCACGTAGATGGGGTGACGCAACGCGGCGTGAAGGGACCGTTCCGGCTGTGGAGGCGACCCGATCAGGCGGTACGCCGCCGCTTCCTGCAATCTGGTGAGGTACGCCCGGGGGTCCAGCAGTCCATCAACATGATCCAGCCGAAGCCCCTGAATGGATCCGTCCTGGATAAGCCTCAGGATCAGCTGATGGGTGATCTCAAACACCTCCGGGCGCTCCATGCGGATCGCCGCAAGGTCATTTATATCGAAGAACCGGCGGTAGTTGATCTCGTTGGCTGCCATCCGCCAGTACGCCAGGCGGTAGGATTGCCGCTCCAGCAGCTGGTGGAGACGGTCTTCGTCCCAACTCCGGCATACTCCGGCCAGAGCCTCCGCCACCGAGGGGTCGGATCGGGACAGATCAACCAGTGCCGAGGAGAGTTCCCGGGCGCGGCGGATGCGCAGGGCCATCTTCTGGGCGGAGCGCCCCCCACCGCTGAGGGAGGCAAACTCCCGTGCGATGTGCTGAAGTTGCGAGGATGACCCGGAGCCGGCGACGGGGGCAGGGGCAGGGGCAGGGGCAGGGGCAGGGGCAGGGCAGGGCGTGCCGTCG
>SKHA01000323.1 GCA_007117185.1 Spirochaeta sp.
ATGATCGCCCCATGCCCCGGGATGTGGTGGAGTACCATCGCAACGGGTTCCGAAAGCTTGCCCGCCAATGGGAGCATTATTGCGATGTCACGGAAGGGGCCAACAGACCCGGGAGCTTCACCACCTTCTTTGGCTATGAGTTTCACTCGTTTCGCCACGGTGACCGCACGTGCGTTTCGCCGTACCGCCCGGACGCACCGGACCCAGAAATGACCACTCCGGCGTTTGAAGATCTGCTGCGCCGCACAGATGCGCGTCGTGATCACCTCCTCCTTCTCCCGCACCACATCGGATACGCCCGGGGGTTTCGCGGGGTCAACTGGGATTCCGTGACCGACAGCGCCACCCCCATTGTGGAGATCCTCTCCATGCACGGCCTCGCGGAACGCGACGGCCAGTGGTTTCCCTATCTGCACACCATGGGGCCCCTGGATCCCCGGCAGACTATGGTGGCGGGTCTGCAGCAGGGCCATCACTTCGGGGTGGTGGGGTCAACGGACCACCATTCCGCCCACCCCGGGAGCTACGGCCACGGCAAGACCGTTGTGTGGGCGCGGGAGTGTACCCGCGAGGCGATCTGGGAGGCTATTGTGCAGCGCCGTACCTATGCGGTGAGTGGAGACCGCATTGAGCTGCAGTTTTCTCTCAACGGATATCCCATGGGTTCCCGGAACGCCCTGGGAGACGTCCCGGGAGAACGGACCATTGAGGTGGCGGTGCGTGGTGGTGATCGTATTGCCCGGGTGGAAGTGATACGCAATGGATCTCTCCTGTACACCCACATACCCGGAGAAACGCGGGAAAGCACCCATGAGACATACCGCGGCAAGGTCCTGGTGGAAATGGGGTGGGGCGAAAAGGGACAGCCCTTTGACTGGGACGTGGACATCACGGTGGGTCATGGCAAACTGCTGGCAGTGGAGCCACGCCTGCGGGGCCGCGATGTGGTGGATCCTCTCGACACCAGCGATGGCCCGTGCCACTTTTCCCGGTGGACCCGCACAGCCGACACCGTCCATCTCACAACCCGCACCTTCGGTAACGCCACCACCGCCACCAGCCAGACGCAGGCGATCTGTCTCGATGTTGCGGGCACCGGAGCTACAACCATCACGGTACGCCACTCCACGGGGGTGGTGGTGTGTGCCCTGGAGGATCTGCACCGGGAAGCCCGCGTCGCCTATACCAGCGGCTTTGTCTCCCCGGCCCTCCGAATTCATCGATTCATACGGGAAGAGAGTTATACCGCGGCGTTCACCTGCGTGGATCACCAGAGCGCCCGGGCAGACAGCGCACCCCCCACAGATCAGGAAAGCCAGACTGAAGACTTCTATTACGTCAGGGTGATTCAGGAGAACGGCCATGGAGCGTGGTCCTCTCCCATCTGGATTCCCTCGGCGGGAAGGAGGGGATAACGAAGGAACACACGGATGTGCACCACACGCGAAGCAACAGAAGAAAAAACGTGCATCCCGGTACGCACAGGAGCACCGGGCTGGCCCTGGACACCAGAACGCTGTCCAGAAAAGGAGATGCCATGAAACGTATCATGATACTCGCCCTGATTACCGGTATGGCGATTGCCCCGGTGCTGTTTGCCGGAGGTGGTCGCGAAGAAGCGGCAGATGACGGCCTTACCAGTCTGCACGTCTTCCACTTCAAGGTAACGTGGATCGACTCGTGGAACGCCATGACGGACCGCTACGCCGCAGAGGTGAACCCTAATGTCAGTTTCAACAACGAAATCCGCGGTGGTGGCGCCCAGTGGATGACCATTCTGCGCAGCAAGTTCGCCGCGAACTCTGCACCGGACATCTTCGTGGTTGAGGGTGTGGGTCAGGCGGCGCAGTTTTCCGACTTTCTCACGGATCTCAGCGATGAGCCCTGGGTTGAGCGGGCACTGCCCTTCGCCCTGGAAGGCATGACCATCGATGGAAAGATCATGGGTATGCCCATGGGTCTGGAATCCTACGGGTACATCTATAACAAGGACATTTTTGAATCAGCGGGAATTACCCAACAGCCAAGAACGTTCGACGAACTGGCTGCAGTTGCCCAGCAGCTGGAAGATGCGGGATACACCGCATTCAGCACAGGGTTTGGTGAATGGTGGATCATGGGGCTGCACCTTATGAACCTCGCCTTTGCTCACCAGCCGGAACCCCAGGCGTTTGTTGACGGCCTCAATGCCGGCACTACGACGATGGCGGGCAACCCCTACTTCATGCAGTTGAAAAACCTCATCGACCTGAACGTGCGCTACGGCGAGTCCAACCCCCTGACAACGGATAACCGTCGTCAGACCCAGGACATTCTTAACGGCGACGCGGCGATGATCCAGCAGGGTGTCTGGCGGGAGATCCAGCTGCTGGCGGCGGACTCTGATATCAACTGGGGCATGATGCCCATTCCGTTGACCAACGACCCCGCCGAAGCGTACCGCATGCCAACCGGTGTGCCCTTCTACTGGATTGTAAACGGTGGTTCCTCCGAACAGACTCAGCAGGAAGCTCGGGCGTTCCTCGACTGGATGGTACGACCGGATGGTACAGCGCAGGAGAACTTCAGCGTGTTCAACTTCATACCTGCTTACGGTGATATCGCCGTTGATACCCTGGGTCCCATTTCCCAGGACGGCCTTACCGCCGCAGCAGAAGAGCGCACGGTGCCGTGGATGTTCGGCCAGTTCCCCGACGGCATGCCCCAGGAGTTTGCTGATGGTATCCAGGCGTATATCGCCGGGCGCCAGACCTGGGAGCAGGCACTTCAGGAGTTTGACCGCCAGTGGCAGCGGCTCAAGAACTGATCACCCCGGTGATCGTGTGGTGGGGTGCCTCCGGCACCCCACTGTGCACCCGGCACCCAACTGTGCACCCGCGGGTGAACCGGAAAGGAGGACAGAATACATGGTACGAAATCGCACCCATGAGCTGCTGAATGACATCGCCTTTCTTGGGCCTGCTGTCATTTTCTTCACAATGATCGTGGTGGCTTCCTTCTTTCTGGGAATCTACTACGCCTTTACCGACTGGAACGGAATCAGTCTCACCGCCAACTGGGTAGGGCTGGAAAACTTCCGCACCATCTTCACGGACGATCGGCAGGTGGGGTACTCGGCGCTCTTCACCCTGCGCCTGACCATTACCGCGGTGATTCTCTCAAACACGATCGGACTCGGCCTCGCCCTGATCGTGACCCGGGCAATCAAGTTTGCCAACGGGTTCCGGGCGATCTTCTTTCTGCCCAACGTAATTGGTGGAATCATCCTGGGATTTGTCTGGCGGTTCATCTTCACCGGGGCGTTTCCCTCTCTCAGTCGCATCATTCCACTGCAGTTCTTCCAGCTGCCCTGGCTGGGGGATGCATTTACCGGCTTCTGGGCGATCATCATCGTCTTCACCTGGCGTACCACCGGGTACCTCATGGTAATCTACATCGCATCAATTCTGGCGATTGACGACGCTTTGATCGAATCTGCGCAGATTGATGGAGCCTCTGGAGTACAGATGTTCAGCAGGATCATCCTGCCGCTTATCGCCCCGGCGATCACTATCTGTCTCTTTCTGATGCTCTCGTGGTCTACGAAAATATTCGATGTCATCTTTTCGTTGACTCGAGGAGGCCCCTTCAAGTCTACCGAAGCATTCGCCCTGAACATCTACTTCGAGGCGTTCCAGGCGAATAACTACGGGCTGGGATCGGCCAAGGCGATCCTCTTCTTCGTTGTTGTGGGAATTGCCACCCTGGTGCAGGTGTCCATAACCAAGCGGTGGGAGATCGAATCATGAGCAGCGCAGCAGACCGGTACAACCCCACAAGGACCCTGGTTCTCACCGTTGTCGCAACGATTGCTGCGGTGATCTTTCTGGCGCCCTTCTACTTCGTGGCGATCAACTCCGTGAAGATCTACGGCGACATTCTGCGGAACGCCGCAGCGTTTCCCCGGACGTTTCAGGTGCAGAACTACATAATCGGTTTTCGCACCTCGAACTTTCTGCGCGCCTTCGGCAACTCTCTGTTTATCACCAGTATCAGCATCGTTTTTATGGTCTTCCTGGGTGCTATTGCGGCGTGGCGCATGGTGCGCCGCCCCCACTGGTTCAGCAAGCTGCTCTTCTCGCTCTTTGTTGTGGCCATGGTGATTCCCTTTCAGTCGGTGATGATCCCCCTGATGCGCATCGCCCGTATGTTCGACCTGCTCAACAGCCGCAACGGCCTCATTGTGATTTACCTGGGGTTGGGGATGCCCTTTACAGCGTTTCTGCTCCACGGGTTTGCCCGCACCGTCCCTCTGGAGCTGGAGGAGTCGGCGTACCTCGACGGGGCAAGTACGATCCGGATCTTCGTATCCATCGTCCTGCCCCTGCTGAAATCGATGCTGGCCACCGTGACGATCCTGCAGGCGTTCTGGATCTGGAACGACTTCCTGTTGCCGCTGCTCATCCTCTTCGATGACCGGCTGCAGACGATCCCCATCGCGATCTTCGGTTTCTTCGGTCAGTATACCGACCAGTGGGACTACGCGCTGGCCACCCTGATGATGGGCATCACCCCTATCGTGGTGTTCTTCCTCTTCATGCAGCGATTCATTATCCGCGGAGTCATCGCCGGGTCGCTCAAGGGGTAGGGTGTGTCCGTGCGGCTTCCCATCCTGCTGCGATCGGGATGGCAACAGGTGAATATCGGCGACATCGCCCATTGGGCAGGGGCGCTGGCGCTGCTGTACCGTGAACTGTGTTCCCGGGACGAGGAGGTGCGGTTCCAGCCCTTTGCGCCCCTGGGAAACGCCGGGAAACTGTTGCAACGGTGGCCCCGGGTGATTCTGGACTCTGCGGACGCCGAGTCCCACAGTTTATCGGCGGGGTTCATGATTCATGGCTCCGGAGGAACGATCAATCTGGATGCGGTGCGCTCCTGGCGGGGCAAGCCATGGGGGGCGTACGGGGTTACCTATACCGGGGGGCCCTACGGGAGTTCCTTTGCAGATGCTCTCCCGGCGGAAACGGTAGACCTCCTGAATACCGCGGAGTTCATCTTCACCCGGGAAACCGGCACCGCAGCGTTTCTGCGCTCCCAGGGTGTCAGCGGTCCGCCGGTACAGTTCGGTCCTGATGCCACCTTCGGCTTCGATAGTACCGATGAGGCGGGGGCCGATCAGGTGCTGAAAACCCTGGGTATGCCACCAACGGGCAGCACCGCGGGCAGCACCGCAGGCAGCCCGGGGGGCGCTGCCTTTCTGGCGGTTATCCCGAAGCTTCGAATCGATCCGTACTGGCGCATGGGGTTGACGGACATGTCTCAATCCGAGATCGCCGCTGCCGAACGGATCAACACCAGCTGCGTGGCAGGGGATCACCACATTCTGCGGGAGATCATCGCCTGGTGGGTTCGCAGAACCGGGTCTCCCGTTCTCCTGTGTCCCGAGATGACCTACCAGCTGGATCTGATGGACCGCTGGATCATCAGCCTGCTCCCCCGGGACGTGGCTCCCCAAGTGCACCCCCTGCCATTTTTCTGGCTGCCGGATCTGGCGTCATCCGTGTACCGCCGCGCTGCTGCGGTGGTCAGTGTGGAGATGCACTCTCCCATTCTGGCGCTGAATGTCGGTACCCCGGCGATCCATCTGCGTCAAAAAGAGGACAGCCCCAAGGGGCAGATGTGGCGGGATATCGGACTGGAGCGGTGGCTGGTGGATATGGACTGGCAGAACGACAACGACCGGCAGGCTGTCGCGGCAGCAACGATCGGTGCCCTGGAAGATATCCTGGCCAACCCCGAAGATGCCGCTTGGACGGTGCAGACCGCCGGAAAACGGGTCCGCAACGCTGAAGACGAGGCGTGGCAGATCATTCGCGACAGAGTCGCCGGCAGCACACAGGAGAACCCATGAACCCGGAACGAACCATCGACTTTCGCTATCAGCCCCCCATCATCCAGACGTGTATCGGCCTGGTGGATGACCCCCATAAAACGATTGTACGGGAAGACGGCAGCCTGAACTACGGTTTCGAACCCTTTGTCTTTCATGACTTTCAGGAACTCACGGTGCCCCCGGGGGATCAGATACCCCGGAGGTACACTCCGACCGGTACTCGTAACATGGGTTTCACGCATCGCCTCAGGCCGGAGTTTACCCATCGGGATACCCTGGTACGGCGAACACAGGAGTATGGAGATCCGGAGGTTGCGTTCGTGACCACCACGGAGGAGTACGAAAAGACCACCCTGACCTGGAAGGTGTTCGCGTATCAGCAGGAGGGGTTGCGTGCGGATATCCTCCACTGGCATATGGAGGCTGCGGAAGACTTTGGCCGCGCTCCCTCGCGGGTGGAACTGATTGTTGACGGCTCGCTGGACGGGTTGCCCACTGTTATAGAATCACCGGGTACCACAGAGCACTGGACGGAGCACGGGCTGGTGATCCCCGGGTTGAACCACTACGCGTTTCTGCGATCAGGAGACACACGGGAAGGCGTATTTGCGATCATCCTTGAAGGGTCACTTGCGGAGGACACAGTTACACCGCAATGGGCCAGCGCCATTGAAGACGAGATGCACACCTACTGGAAGAGTGTGCGCCCCTTCCGGAACCGTTTTGAGATTCCTGATCAGCAGATCATGGACATGCTGGCGTCCTGCGGGCGAAACATTCTGCAGGCCCGGGAGCTGAAGGACGGAGTGTACCAGTTCCAGGTTGGCCCCACCATCTACCGGGGGCTCTGGGTTGTGGACGGACATTTCTTCCTGGAAGCGGCCCACATGATGGGTCGGGGCGACGAGGCAAGAAGCGGAATCGATGCTGTGTTGCAGCGCGCGAAAGCTGATGGCTCCATTCAAATACTGCCGGGTCACCTCAAGGAAACCGCCGTGGCCCTTGCAACGTTTGTACGCCAGTGCGAGCTGCTGGATGACGACGAGCGTCTGAAGGAGCTGTGGCCTGTCATGCTCCGCGCCCTGGAACATCTGCGTACCTTGCGTGCCGAGGCCAGGGCGGCCGGTCCCGAATACGAAGGGTACCGGCTCTTTCCTCCCGCCTTTGCCGATGGGGGAGTGTCGGACATCGTTCCGGAGTACACTACGCCATTATGGGCGGCAGTTGGTTTGAAGATGGCCTGCGAAGCGGGAGAACGACTTCAGCTGGATCGCTACGAGGCGTTCAGGGAACTCTACCACGAGGTGATGGCGGGGCTGCACCACTGTATCGCCAGAGACACCAGGACTACCGACGAGGGTATTCCGTACCTGCCAACGAGCATGGTGGATAACGGATACAACAAACCACAATCGGGCACGTGGAGTCTTGCCCACGCCATGCATCCCGGAGAAATCTTTGCCCCGGATGATCCCCTGGTTCAGAACTTCCTGCGCCTCCTCGATGCGATCGACGATGAGCAGGGGCTGCCAAAGGAAACCGGGTGGTTGCACGATCAGGGGATGTGGTCCTACTCCGGGGCGTTCTATGCCCAGGTGTGGCTCTACGCGGGGTTCCCTCAGAAAGCAGTGGATTACCTGTACGCCTTCGCCAACCATGCGGCACCGAGCAGGGTGTGGCGGGAGGATCACGCGCTGGTTCATTCGAACTCGGCGGAATACTGCGGTGACATGCCGCACAACTGGGCGTCCGTGGAGTTCATTCGCCTTGTCAGGAATCTGCTGGTCCTGGAGAGAGGGGATGCGCTGCATCTGCTGACGGGATTGCCGGACGAATGGCTCCCCCGGCACGACAACCCCCTCGTTCTGGAGGATACCCCCACGAAATACGGGTCATTTTCTGTGAGGCTGACTGTGCAGACGGGAGGAGGGTACCATCTGGAGGTCAGCAGAACTCCCGGTAACCAGACACCGGAAGGGATCATTGTGCACTGGCACGGAGAGGAACGGATCCTGCCGGCTGATCAGTCAACGTGGTTCATCCAGCTGGCGGAATAATATGATGGAAACTGGAAATACCAAGAGCGGCCACCGGGAAAGACGCAGGATCGACTTCCGTTACCCGCCGGATATCCAGCAGGTGTGTATCGGGCTGATCGATGACCCCTTCAAGACGATCGTCCGGGAAGACGGGAGCCTGAACTACGGATACATCGGCAGCAGCGACTTCACCGACGATGATGCAGGCGGCAGTGGTGGCGGTGACGCCGGTGGTGCCGCTGCTGGTGCCGCAAGCGCACCGGGTGCCGACAACCCTCAGGGTGCTGCCTGTGTTCCGGGTGCCGACAGCGCCCCCGCAGTGCCCGCGCAGCTCGCCGACAGCAATGCGGCGTTCCGGTATCGCCTCAAGCCGCGGTTTTCTCATCGTGACCACCTGGTGCGGCGTACCCAGGGTTTCGGTGACCCCCGGGTGGCGATGGTCACCACCACCGAGGAGTTTGTCCATACCACCCTGCGGTGGGAGGTGTTCGCCTGGTACGACCAGGCCACGGGGCTGCGCGCCGACGTGATCATCTGGGAGATGACCACCGGTGAGGACTTCCGCCGGGCTCCCAGCCGGGTGGAGCTGGAGCTTTCCACCGCCGCGGCC
>SKHA01000068.1 GCA_007117185.1 Spirochaeta sp.
CGATCGCCGGAGTACCGCCGGGTCCATCGGCAAAACCGGCGGCGCGGGCAGCCGTTGCCTGCTCCGGGGCCAGCGGAAAGTGCACGTTGGCCCCCTCGGAGCGGCCGATCCAGTTTCGCTGCATCGCCTTGATCGACTCCGGCCAGTCCAGCCCCTCAAGGCCCTCAAGGAGGCGGTCGGCGTAGCGGGTGATCCGCAGCATCCACTGTCGCAGGGGCCGGCGCTCCACCGGGTGGTTGCCCCGCTCGCTCCGGGGGCCCTCCGGGGTGGCCAGGACCTCCTCGTTGGCCAGGACCGTCCCCAGCGCCTCGCAGTACCACATGGGTATCTCCGCCACGTAGGCCAGGTCCTGCTCCCAGAGCTTGAGGAAGATCCACTGCGTCCAGTGGTAGTAGTCCGCTTTGTGGGTGGAGACCTCCCGATCCCAGTCGTAAGAGAATCCCAGACTCTTGATCTGCTCGCGGAAGCGCTCGATGTTGGCTTCGGTGGTGGCCCGGGGGTGGGTGCCGGTCTGGACAGCGTAGTTCTCTGCGGGCAGACCGAAACTGTCAAACCCCATGGGATGCAGCACGTTGTACCCGTTCATCCGCAGGAAGCGGCAGTAGATATCCGTCGCGGTGTACCCCTCGGGGTGGCCCACGTGCAGCCCCGCCGCGGAGGGGTAGGGAAACATATCCAGAACGTAGCGGCGCTTCTCCGGAGGAAAGGCGGGGTCTTCGGTGACCTTGAACGTCTTCTGTTCATCCCAGAAGTGCTGCCATTTGGGTTCTATCTCGCGGAACGGATATTTCTTCATCGCCGCATGGTACCGAAAGGTTCACAGTGCCGTCAATCGTGACGTAAGATGAAGGTGATGACCAACCACGAGCGTTTCGCCGGCAGCTGGTATCCCCAGGACCCCCGGGAGCTGGTGGCGTTGTTCGGAGCGCCTGGGGAAGCAGCGCGACAGTCAGCCAACGCTCCCGTTCTGGCGGTGCTGCCTCACGCCGGGCTCACCTTTTCCGGTGCCGGGCAGGGGGCGTTCTGGTACCGCTGGTTTGAACGCATACAGCGGGACCCCCCCTGGGATCTGGTGGTCATCGTCTCACCGTCCCACTATCGTCACGTTCCGGAGGGGCAGATAGTGGGCGCCCCCTTCACGGAGTTTGCCACACCCCTGGGGCCGCTGCCGGGGGCGCCGGTGAACCTCGGCGACCGGGAGGACGCGCCCCTTCTTGAAGGCGAGCACGGTATAGAACTGCTCCTCCCGGGGGTGCGCCACTTTCTCGGGGAGAGCGTCCCCGTCGCGGCGGTGATCACCGGACCGTTACCCACCACAGAGAGTGCCCGGGCCGCGGCCCAGCGCCTCCTGCAGCGCCTCCCGGACAGGCGCGTCCTGTGGCTGGTCAGCTCCGACTTCACCCACTACGGAGCGCGTTTTGGCTACACCCCCTACGGGGCGAGCGCAGACCCCGCCATCCGGGAGGCGGTACAACAGGATGACCTGCGGGTTGCCCGGGGGATCGCCGGGGGGGAGCTGCCGGGCTATTATGCTGTCCTTGGCCAGCGCTCCACGGTGTGCGGACGGTACGCCGCGGCGCTGGCTCTCGGTTGTCTCGAGGGGAGCGATGGTTGGTCTGCAAGGGGATCTGCCACTGGCTCTACCGGCAACGGCGCAGTATTGGGGTGGTACACCTCGCCGTGGCCGGCGGCAAGCTTCGTCTGTTACGCCACCGTGGAGGTGTGCAAATGAACGAGCCTGATCGCCTGTGGCAGCCGGTCTCACCGCCGCTGCAGCAGCTCCTCCTGGAGTACTCCCGGGATCTTCTATTCTGGCGGTTGGGGTTCAGCGAAGAAGAGCCCCGGCAGCCTGACGTTGCCCACACCGGACTGGGGCTCTTTGTCACCCTCCGGCGACGGGGGCAGCTTCGCGGGTGTATCGGTTCGATCACCACGGAAGAATCGCTGGTGGACTCGGTCCGACGCCGGACTCTGGATGCAGCGTTTCGGGATACCCGGTTTCCACCGCTTGCTGCCGCTGAGTTGGAGGGCGGCCGGACGCTGGCGCTGGAACACTCGGTTCTCTCGCCGCTGCAGTCCATAGGTGATGTCCGGGAGATTCGCCTGGGCACTGACGGGGTGGTGCTCACTATCGGGTCCCATCGGGGGGTGTTTCTGCCGGAGGTGCCCCTGGAGCAGGGGTGGTCAGTACCGGTGATGATGGACCGCCTGGCCGGGAAAGCCGGGCTGCCGGCGGACCGGTGGCGCCGGGCGGACGCGCGCTTTCAGGTATTTCAGACGCAGCATTATCAGGGGGAGATCCGTGGACCTGGCGGAGTGTGACTTTTGCGCCCATCGCTGCCGGATCGCCCCGGGCGGAGCAGGGCGCTGCGGGGTACGCCACCGACGTGGCAGCTCCGGGATCGAGACGCGGTGGTACCGCCAGGTGCAGGTCGCTGCGGTTGACCCGGTGGAAAAGAAGCCGCTGTACCACTTCCTGCCGGGATCCCGGGCGTTTTCGGTGGCCCTGGGGGGGTGCAACTTCCGTTGCTCCTTCTGCCAGAACGACTCCATCGCCTTTGCCGAGCGGGTGGGCTCACCGCGTCACCGCTGGCATCCGCCGGAGCTGGTGGCTGCCTGGCGACGTTCCGGGGCCCCGATCATCGCCTGGACGTATACTGAACCGGCGGTCTGGCAGGACTACCTGGTGGATTGCTCCCTTCTGGCCCGGCAGGAAGGGGCAAAAATCGCGATGGTGACCAACGGATTTTTTACCCCCGAGACGGTGGAACGGCTCCTGCCGGTGGTGGATGCGTTCAATATCGACTTGAAGGGGGACGATGACTTCTACCGCCGGATCTGCGGTGGAATTCGCCAGCCGGTTATGGAGACGATTCACACCATCGCGCCGCTGCGGCACCTTGAAGTGACGACGATGATTATGGAACGGTACCATCCGCCGGCGTTGCTTCGCGAAATGGCCGGTGAACTTGCCGAAGCGGGGGTGAAGGTGTGGCACCTGAGCCGTTTCTACCCGGCCGGTGAGATGCTCCAGGAGCTTCCCACCTCAGAGGAGTACCTGGATCAGGTGCTCACCGAACTGCGCCGACTTCAGAATCGTGAGCCACACAGCACACCGACGTTTATTTTCGCCGGAAACAGCCGAAAATTGGGGAAGGAAACAACGTACTGTCCCCATTGCGGCACCGAGTGCATCCGCCGGGTACCCATTGTGGCAGACGATACCGACGAGGGGCAATGCCGCAGGTGTGGCCAGAGACTCTACGGAACCTTCGCGGCAAAAGGAGACAAACTATGAGAACAGCGAAACGGATTATTGTGGCAATGCTTCTCTGTACCATTCCCCTTGGGGCGGCCATGGCACAGAGTTCGTTCTCCGCAGGAGTGGGGGTGAACTTCTTTCGTTATGAGACACCCTACCTGACCGCCCTGAGCGCGACGTACCTGCCGGAACTCACGGACGGGTTGGAGCTGAATCTGGGGGCGGAGTTCGGGATCACCACCGAGGAGGTGGACGGTTCGCAGCAGCCGCGTATTCTGCTGCCCTTCAACGTGGGGTTGAACTTCACCTTTCCCCGTGAGCAGATGACCTACGTCTTTGGGGTGGGCCTCTCGCCGGTGTTCAACTTCATGCCCGACGCCGATCCGGACTTCCGCTTCTACATGGGACCATACCTGAAGGGTGCTGTCCGGGTGCGGGTTCATCCTATCATGAGCTGGTTTCTGGAGGCGCAGCAGGATCTTTTGATCGGGGGACCCGCCTGGATCAATACCAGTACCCGCCTGGCCACGGGGATCAACTTCTCCTTCGAGGCGCAACCCTGACGAGGCACAACCCTGACGAGGCACAACCCTGACGAGGCGCCGCCAGCTTCCCTGAACTACCGGTCGGGCTGGCCGATGGCGCTGTGATCGGTATCCCGGAAGTAGGTGAGCTCCACCAGGCGGTTGTTGTCCATCCGGGTGACCTCAAATACACCCGAGACGGTCGGGATCTTCTCTGAAGGAGCAGGTATGCGCCCCAGGAGCTCCGCCAGGTAGCCACCCAGGGTATGGACGTCGCTGCTGCTGCTCTTCAGCGGCACCGGCAGAAAGTCATTGGCCACCGAGAGGGGTATATCCGCCCGGAGCAGATACCGGTCATCGCCAAGGTTGATGATCTTGCCCCGCTCCCGGGTCTCGTGTTCATCGTAGATCTCACCGACGATCTCCTCCAGGATGTCCTCGATCGTCACCACCCCGGCCAGTCCACCGTACTCGTCCAGCACGATCGCCATGTTCAGCTTCTCCCGTAGAATCTGTTTCATCGCCAGATCGATACGGCGCTGCTCCGGAATGAACACCGGTTCGAGCATGATCGTCCGAATCGGGTCGTCGCCACGATCACGGTGGCGTATCAGATCTTTGGCCAGCACCACCCCCACGATCCGCTCCGGGTCGCTGTCGTAGACGGGAATGCGGCCCAGACCGGTCTCTCCGGCCAGGGCGATCGCCGAGGCGATGGTCACCGACCGATCCAGGCTGATCACCTCCCGGCGGTGGGTCATCACCGCGCTGACGGGAATGTCGCTGAACCGGAAGAGGTTCTTGAGGAGTCGCGACTTGTACTGTTCCAGGATTCCCAGGTGCTCCGCCTGGCGCACGATCTGAAGGATGCTCTCCAGGGTAAGGGATCGCTTGCCCCGGCCGCCGCTGACCCGGGCGACAACGCGACTGAAACCTCCGATGAAGATGATCAGCGGCGCCAGGACCCGGGAGAGCCAGTAGATGACCCGCACGGTGTGAACGCAGATGTATTCGTTGTTGCTGATCGCCAGTTGCTTCGGGGTCACCTCGGCAAAGATGAGCATCACCAGGGTGAGAACCCCGGTCATGATTCCCACTGCGGCGTTTCCGAACAGCTCGATGGTGATCTGCGTGGCAAGGGCGCTGGCGCCGATATTCATCAGGTTGTTGCCGATGAGCACCGTTGTCAGCAGGCGGTCGGGACGGGACATCAACTCTCCCACCAGGTGGCCTCTGCGCCCCCAGCGCTGCTGGATTATCGCCACTTGCGCCGGGGAGAGCGAGGTGAAGGCGGACTCCGTCCCGGAAAAAAAACCGGAGGCGAGGATGAGAGCAGCCAGTGCCGCGAGGGAGAGGGTCAGGTTCACGGCACTCTCATGGCGCGCTACCGCTATTCAACGTTCAGTACATCCTTCATTGCCTGCTTGATGCTGTCCTTGGGCAACGCGCCGACTGCCATCTGCGGCTTGTCCCCCATAGGGATGAAGAGCATCGAGGGAATACTCTGGATTCCGAACATTCCCGCCAGTTCCTGTTCCGCGTCGGTATCCACCTTGTAGATGTCCACCTTCTCGGCGTACTCCTCGGAGAGCTCCTCCAGGATCGGGGCAACCATCTTGCAGGGCCCGCACCAGTCGGCGTAGAAATCGATGATCGCCGGCTTGCTGCCCTCAAACTGCCATTCCTTATTGGCTTCAAAGTTGAACACCTTGTCGATAAATGTCTGCTTCGTCAGATTCTCAGTCATAGGTTCCTCTCTACTGATAGTAAAATTTCTATATATAAAATAACACCATCTTTTCGATTATGCAAGGGCATGGTCAGATCATTGCGCCAGGACATCAATCGTTACCACCGTGTTGAGGAAACGTGCGGCTTGCTCCGCCGCACTCCGGCGCAACTCGTCCAGGGGGGCCGCAGCCAGTACCGTCTCCTCCACGAACGTGGTTACCCGCCGCCATCCGTCCGCGTCCAGGCGTATCGCCGGATAGGGGTAGTTCTCACGTTGAACATCCTCTGTCCGGATTGCCAGAACCTGCGCCGGGGGCAGGGTATAGGCCCCCGGCCCATCCTCGTCGCCCACCCCTTCCAACCCCGCGATGAGCTCCTCCATGGAGAAGCCAAGGTAGATCGCGGTGGTCACCACCACGAAATCCGATGTTGCCCGGCCGTCTGCGCCCAGCAGGCCCAGCGAGGCCGCCAGGTTTGCCCCGCGCAGATGCAGAAGTTCTTCCCTGGAGAGAGCCTCTGCTGCAGTCGTTCCCTCCGCGGCGATTCGGCGGTGTAAAGCGGTGATGGAGAGGTGGTCCTGCAGGTAGTCATGGGGAAAGACGGTACGCCTGACGTAGACCAGCGTCTCCAGTTCGGCCAGATCGCGAATCCCCGTGAGGACACTGACAGAGCCACTTTGAACCTCCCTTCTCCAGACGCGCTGGCGCAACTCAGGCAGAAACACCGTGGCGGCAAAACCGGCTGCCACCACCAGAGCCAGCAGAGAAAGGAAAAAGGCGCCGCTGCGTCGACTCATCCCTGAACCCCTCCGGATGGGCGAAACCGGATCTCCACCTCATCCACGCCGCTGGCCCGGAGCATCCTCGTCACGATATCCCGGGTACGTTCTTCCGCCCTCACAAGAATCCCGCGATTGATAGCATCGGTTCGATTACGGGTCTTGGCCTCTTCTACCACATCCGAGACGGCTATCCAGTCGATCCTGCCACCCCGTTCGCGGCTGTAGTACTGCTGAATGGAGCGTTCTTCGGCGTTCACCCGCAGAACCCCCGCCGCGGGCAGGGTAACGTACGCCCGGGACGGGCGGTTTTCGTCCCACTGGACTTGTACACCGCCGGAGAAATCGATGCCCGCGGTCACCGTTATGGTCAGCGCGAAGAGTACCTCCCGGGATCCCGCCGGCAACCCCAGAAAGCGGGACTGTTCACCGAAGTAGATCACGTCACGATAGCGATACTCGGTGGTACCGAGGTTCTGAAGGGTGGTGATCTGTGCCACCACATCCGAGGCGGGAGGGCGTACCTGCCGGGGCGGCCGCATCAGGATGACCGCAGAACCGGCGAATAGCAGCGTTGCCGTCACCAGAATAGCAGGAGAAATCCATTTTTTAACCATTCCGTCCGATAGTGTAAGATAAAGACAGGTACGGTGCAAATGCGTGCCACCTGTGGTAAATTGTGATGGGAGAGCGATGAAACCGATGGGATCCGTTGGGAAAGGGCTTTTTATCCTCATGATGGCTGGTCTGACCGCTTCCCTGGCGGCGCAGGATGCGGTTTCCACCGTCCAGCCGGCGGTGACCCTGTTCTTCAGTGGTTCCAGCGGGGTGTTGCCAGGGGGTGAGCAGGAATACTTTGAGGGTGTTCTGGAGGGTGAGCTGCGCAACAGCTTCCGCTATCGCCTTAACGTCGTACGTACCGACCAGACCCCGGATAACGTTGTCACCCCTGACCTTTCCTCTGCCGTCTTCGCCCGAATCAGCGCCGACTCGGGGGCAACGGTGCGGTTGCAGGTGGATATCTGGCGGGACGGACGCTTTACCTGGTCCAGGGATCTACCGGTTTCTGCCGGAGGTGATCGGTACGCCCAGCTGAACGAGCTGGCCTCAGAGACAGCGCTGCGCCTGGCGGAGACCTTTCCCGGATTTGCCCGGGTCCGCTTCACCAACACCGGCCATCCCCATCCATATTACGTCTACCTGGACGGCGCCTTCTTTGCGGCGGGACCTCGGGAGGTGGAGCTTCCAGTCGGTACCTATCGCGTTGAGGTGCGCCGCCGGGACGGTGATTTCGAACACGTCGTTGGCGCCAGTCTCCTTACCTTGCAGGATAACGACTTTCGCGAGCTGACCTTTGCCCTGACTCTGGCTCCGCCACCCGTTCCGCCGCTGCTGCGACTCCTTGACCCGGCTCGGCGCTGGCGGGCGATCGTAGACGTGTCGGCGGGAGTGGCGATTCCGACGGCCAATCTGGGATTCCTGGAGGGCACCGGCTTCACCGGTTCTGCCCGGGCATCCTTCAACGACGTGCTGTTTCACGGTCATGTGATGGGTCTGGAAACAATCTACCTCGGATACCGCGGCGGCGGTAGCAGTGGCGGCGATGGTGAACCGGGTAACTCCGACTCCAAACTGGATCTGACCAGCCTTCTCGTCACTACCGGTTTCACTGAAGGACCGATCTCCGGGGTGGACGTTGTCTTTCGCGTGGGCGGCGGACTGGCGCTGATCACCACCGCCTTGAGGGTGGATGACCCGGAATCGCCGGATCTCACCTCGGAAGGGTTTGTCCCGGCGTTCAGCTTCTCCATGGAGTTTGGCTTCGGGTTGTTTGGCAACTGGCGGCTCGGCACCACCGTTTCCTGGTTCGGCCTGGTGGAAGAACAGACGGTATATTCCTTTCTCAACCTCGGGTTAGGGTTAGGCGGGCGATTCTGATGGAAACCGCTGAGATCCTGAATCAGGTCGACCTGATCAGGGAAGTATTCTCCTATGCCCACCGTTTTCGCGGTCGGACCTTCGTCATTCACGTGGACTACGGCGCGGTGGACGACGCCCGCCTCTCCGGACTCGTTCAGGATCTGGTGCTGCTGCACCAGGCGGGGATTCGGATTCTGCTGATTCCCGGAGCACGCCAGCGAATCGATGAGGTGCTGGTGCGCTACAACATCCC
>SKHA01000390.1 GCA_007117185.1 Spirochaeta sp.
GCCCCCGTTGGGGGCGGTGTATCCATCAGGAAGAAAGGTCACGCTGCCGTCGTCGTTGATGATAATCGCGCCGTCTTCTTCCAGGGCCTCCCAGGACCCCGGTTCGGCGGCGCGCCAGGAAAAGTCGTCGCTGGTCAGGGTAAACACGCCCTGCGTCTCGATGTTCGGTACGATGTGAAACACCTCAACCAGGAGGGCGCGATACCGCTCCCACTTGAGGGGACCGGCGTCCAGGCGAGCGGTAATGGTCGCCGTACCGGAAGCAACCTGCTCCTCCCGGATCACCACCCGGTCAAGGGAGAGTCCCCGGTCGATGGACTGGCCGTCAACGACCACCCAGGGGCCACTGTCCACCCGGTACTCCACCGCAATGATGTTCTGCTCCGACGGCCATATCAGTTCCAGGGACCAGCTGCCCTCACCGGGTTCCTCAAGAAAGGTCATGGTGAGGGCAACCTCCACCAGCGCACCAGGTTGCACGCTGACGCCCTCCTGTTCGCCCCGTACCAGCGGCGTCCCCTGCTCGTCCAGACCGGTAGCCCGTACCGTCCAGAGACCGGGAACCACATCCCGAAAGACCACCGCCTCACCGGCCACCGCTCCGGAGGCCGCTACCACCACGTCTTCGGGAATGGGAGCACCGACGGGGCCATTCAAAAGAGAGAATGCGACGGTCACAATTTCATCTTCAGCGACATGTGGAAAGACCGTCGATGCACTGAACGAGGACTGCAGTCCCACCGCAACAACCCCGGGCACCCGTGTTTCTTCAGACACCGGGTCCGGAGTCGATGGAGCGTAGGGGCTGGTACACGCCGCCAACACCATGAACAGACTGACGGCGGCGATTGCCGGAAGGGCGCGCCTGGGCGCCGCGAACAGGATCATTGTGTCGGGCCTACTCCGCCGGGAGGATACGCACCCGATGGTTGGCAGAGTACACCGTCCCGTTCACCGTCACCTCAAGGGTGATGAGCCGGACAACGCCCGCTTCACCGGCGGCCGGGGCGTCCATGGTAAAGGTTTCGCCGCTTTCGCCAGCTTGAATCTCACCATCAAGGCGCCACTGCCAGGCGGTTGCCCCGGTCACACCGGCGGTAATGGTGAAGGAAGTACCCACCACCACGGTAGACTCCGGTGTTCCGCTGAAGAACGTTTCCAGATCTTCCGGGTTGTCTATCACTACGGTGATCGCGCTGCCGCCGCCGTAGGAAAACGCAGACGCATCCAACGCGATGGTACGTGACGAGGTGAGGTTGCTGAAGACGTAAAACCGCTCCCACTCCCGGGCCACCACGTTGTACGGCGAGGGTTTATCGCCGGCAACAAGGCGCACGTCCACACCGAAACCTCCGGGAGCCACTGTTCCCCCAATAGATACCCAGCGGTTTGTTCCATCGGTATCGATTGCACCGGCACTGACCCAGCCGCCACCGTTAACGGAGTACTCCACGGCGGTCACCACGTCGGTCAGGGGATAGTCCGGGTCATTTTCTGCCGGCCAGGAGACCACCAGCGACCACGATCCGTCTGGCCCGTTGGAATCATCCACAGGAGAAATGACAACCGGCGCCGGGGTTACCACTGATCCCAGAGCAATGGTCACCGTCTCCGAGCCACGCAACAGGAGCAGACCGCTGTCAGCGGGATCACCGGCAAACGCTTCAATCGTCACCAGCCACTGGCCGGGCACAAGGTCCACAAACTCCACCGGATCGGGAAACGCGCCACCGGCCCCGGCAGCAACTACTGCTGTCTGGCCGGGTGCGTCACCAGGCCCGTCCGAAAGCTCTACCCGATAATGGGTTATCTCTGTCTGCACTACCTCCGGAAAGGTGGTCGACGCCGTTACCGAAGAGGAAGGCGAGACTGAAGATGGGGAGAGTGCGGAGAGGTTCGTCCCCTCAACATTGTTGAAAGAGACGCTGGTGATGCGCAGGATACCCCACAGACCATCATTTTCCGATGAAAAGGGAGAAAACGGGCTGGTACAGGACGTGAACGATACAGCAACCAGCACAGCCGAAACAACCAAGGGTATCAACAGTTTACTTTTTTCTCGCATAGCACAGGTATTAAGCAATTTTCGTGCCAAATAATTACTGACAGAAATAATCAACATATACCGCTATTAAGAGTGCATTATTAGAGTTTTTTATGTTACATTGCTATTTATGCACCTGCTGCTCTGCACGCCTGCCATGCAAAGAGCATAATCCAGATGCATAATGCATAGCAATTATGCATTATGCACGGGTCTCGTCCCCGTTTGCTCTCATTCTGTTACTGACGAAGTGATACGATACCGCAGGGCAACACCAGCAAGCAGACTTCGCTCGGTGGCGTCCTCACCATCAGCAGCAAAGAAGGCCAGACGAAACGCCGTCCAGGCTGCCAGACGAAGGGCTGGCGCGATTTCGTAGCCCACCTCCACCTGCGGACGCATAACAAACCCCGGTGCGGGATCCACATCCTCACTGTCACTTGAAAAGAACGAGTACTGTCCGCCCAGAGAAAACCCCGGCGTCACGTACAGACGGTCCACCGGGGTATCCAGGTGATACTGGCCGCCCACCAGCACTACAACCCCGTTCTGCACCCCCGCGCCCAGGTCCACCACCGAATATCCCAGGTCCGCCGTCAGCTCCAGCGCAGGAACCGAGTCAGCCAGAAACGGGGGTCGCCAGTCACCCCGCAGGGTAATCTCGAAACCAACCGTCTCAATCTCCAGATTGCCGTAGAAGTTTGCCCCGGGATAGAGCCCCAGGCGCAGGTCCGCATGAACAGATACCACGGTGAAAACAGCAGCCAACACCATCATCACCACCAAACGCTTTTTTTCCATTCCCGCAGTATGTCTGCCCGGCGCCGCCGATGCAACCGGCTCGCCCCGATTTATGGCTCGTCCCGATTCATCGGATGAACGGCCCGGGATCGCGGTAGATCCGCTCTTCGTACTCCCGCTGCGTACAGGGGATAAACACCTCAAGAAAATCGAGCTCCCCTGCCCGGGACGAACAGGCGACGCCCTGTTCCGCGAAAACCCACAGATTGGCCCGCTTGCCCGCCCGGGAACGTAACCGTACCGGATTATCGCCAAACCGGGTACGCAGGTCCGCCTCACCGAACGAGCTGAGCCCCCGGAAGGCAATATACACAAGCTCCACGTTGCCCTCCTTGAGATAGACCGTCCCGGGAAAGACCTCCCGGTTCTCCACAGAGACCACGTCCTCCATTCCCTGATACTCGTCACCTGACACTATCGTCGCAGCGGTGCCCAAAACTCGCCGCACCTCATCAAGACTCAGACCAAGAAGGGCCCGCGCGTCGTTGATCAGCATCTCCATCGGGTCCACATCAACCATTGTAGCCTCCTGTCATGCAGGATATATCAGACAGGTCGGCTGCCGATTCGGTTGGCCAATACCGCCATGGTGACGCCGATCACCAGCAACACGGCGACCAGTCCGTAGGCGTTGAAGATCCCCACGTGGTCCGCGAACCTCCCGAGAACCAGCGGGACGATCAGGATCGCCAGCCCTGCCCCGAGGGAGATGCGGGCGCTGGCGGTATTCGCCCGTTCAGAGGCGGAGCCCACTGCGGCTGCCATCGCCAGAGGGAAGAGGTTGGACATTCCCAGCCCGATCACAAACAAGCCCAGGACGTTCACCCAGGGTGCTCCACCCAGCCAGAAGAGGGGAAATCCAATCATACTGACCCCGAAAGCGAGAATCAGGAGACGATCCGCACGGATGAACCTGGTCAGGCGACTTCCACCCAACCTCCCCCCCACGTAGGCAACCCAGAAGACGGTAAGGAGGGTCGCTGCCAGAGTCCTGGGCAAGCCCACAGCATTCTCAAGGAAATCGCCCCCCCAGAAGATCATGCACCACTCGCTGGCGACAACGGAGACAAGCACAAGCCAGTACATCCAGAACCGACCCGGAAGAAATCGGGACGGCGGCGGAGCGGAAGGGGTTTCCGACTCAGACGACTCGGGAACGGGGTCGCGCCCGAATCGCAGAGCCAACGCCAGGGCGATAGCGCTCCCGAGGATCGGAGCCCATCGCCAGCCAAGACCGACCTGCACAAACGCTCCCACCGCCAGTGGCGCCATCATCGAGGATACCGCGGCGGCGATATTGGCCTCCGTGAGGGCGGTTGCGCGATGGATACCGTGGCGATCGGAAAGCATCGCCTGCACCATCACCATCACGAAGGATCCGACAAAGCCCATGATCAGAACCCCGCCGATGGTGAACAGGGGCTGCCGGGCAAGGACCAGCACCAGCGCGCCGGCGCCCATCCCGCTGGCGCCGCCCCAATAGACGATCTTTCGTCCCCACCGATGAGCGAGCTGGTCCGAGATCAATCCGGCGATGATCATTCCCACCGCAAAAGCGCTCAGGTGGAGTCCCGCTATGGTGTAGTTAAGATCGAGCTCGGCCCGCAGGAACGGCACCAGGGGTCCCAGCATCGACTGCATGTAAGCGTAGTACGCCAGCATGATGTATGCGAGCCAGGTGAAACGATCGCGAGAGAGGGGACTGATGACAGCAAGGGTGTTCGGTATGGTTGTGTGCTTCAACGGTTACTCACGCGTCTGTGGACCACATCAGTAAAGCCCATGCCTCGCGTGGCTGTCAACGGAGAGCATCAGCAACGCTCCGCCCATTCTGCTGACTCAAGCGAGCGCCCGCACGTTTTGGTCCGGTTTTATCAGTACTGACCGGGTCTGGCGTCATCCACGATTTTGAGCGCCCGCATCTCCTTGTGGATGCGTTCCATCTTGCGATCCAGCTGCTCAATATCTGTCGCCGTATCGTGAAGCTCATTCATGAGACGTTGCGGCACCTCGCCATGGTACTTGTAGTAGATCTTGTGCTCCAGGCTTGCCCAGAAATCCATTGCAATGGTGCGGATCTGCACCTCTACATATACCCGCACTACACGGTCAGACAAATGCACCGGAACCTTGATGATCATATGCAGGCTGCGATACCCGCTTGGTTTCGGCTCCTCGATGTAGTCCTTGTACTCAACAACGTCCAGCCCTTCCTGCTGCATGAGCATTCCGGCAATGCGATAGATGTCCGAAACAAAAGAACATGAAACGCGGATCCCCGCGATGTCACGGATATGCTCGCTGATGGAGTTCAGGTCATGTGAGCACCCGCGTTCGTGAGTTTTCCGAAGGATGCTCTCAGGAGACTTGAGACGCTGTGCCACATGCTCAATGGGGCTGTATTCATGAGTGGACTCAAAATCCAGTTTGAGTATCTCAATCCGAGTGGCAATTTCCTTGAGTGCACATGCGTAGCGGTTCATGAAACGGGTGAGACTCTGGGTATCGCCTGCGCCAAGGGCGGGCAGATCCCTCACACCGGACCTCGTGCCAGCGATGCCGGATTGCGATGCTGTGGCTTGCGAGACATTGGAAGTGGTACAGTTGAGCTATCGTGGCTGCAGTTCAGGGGAAGGGTTACCACGAAGCGAGTTCCTTTTCCCGGCGTGCTGTCCACATCAACTCTCCCGTGCTGGAGATCAATGATTCGCTTTACCAGTGACAGGCCCAGGCCGCTTCCTTCCCCTGATCGCGCACTCTCCACCTGAAAAAACTTTTCGAAGATGCGCGGCAGGTTTTCCCGGGAGATGCCCATACCGTGATCGCGGACAACTACCTCTGCATGGCTACCTGAAGCTGTAAGGCAGAGTTCTATCTCTGCTTCCTCGGGAGAAAACTTGATTGCGTTGCCTATCAGATTCAGCCATACCTGTTGCAACAGTTCTTCATTCGCCTGGATCTCAACCTCCTGCAGCTCAATGCTGAAGTTTAAATCCTTACGGCTCCAATGGGGCTCCAGCACAAGAACTGCGTGGCGTATCTGCTCATCCAGGTAAAACTTCGTGTGTGTCTCTACACGTTCCTGGTTTTCCAGTTTGGTCAGGCTGAGCAAGGTTGAGGAGAGGTTGGCCAGACGGGTTGCTTCCTCCACAATGACCTCGCTGTACTCCGCCCGTTCTTCCTCCGTTATGCCGGGGTTCTGCAAAAGAGCGGCAAAGCCCCTGATGGAAGCGAGCGGGGTTTTGATCTCGTGGGAGACGTTGCTGATGAAGTCCTTGCGGAGATACTCGATATCGCGAAGCTGACGCACCATCAGATTGAAGTTATCCGTGAGCCGCCCGATCTCATCATTCCGCGAACTCTCTATCTGGATGTCGAAATTCCCTTTGGCAACCTCCTGGGTTGCTTCAGTCAGTTCCAGCACCGGGTGTACGACCTTGCGTGTTAACGCCACAACCAATGCTGCCGCAATGAGAAGATACAGCGCAAATGAGGTCCAGAGTCGAGAGAACCAGATCTGGAAGATGTTGTACTGCGGTTGCATACCAATTCGGACGTAGGAATCGCCCAGGTGGAGCACCGTTGATGTCCCCTTGAACGGCCCCTCATGAAGGATGACGATTCCGCCGTCATCAAGGCTCTGGTGGGTATCCAACCCGAGATCTGTGGGATCGAGAATTCCTACAGGTCTAAGACGATAGTTCGATCTGATGATAACCGAGATGATATCCTCTATGCTCAGCGACGTTTGTGAGCGTAACGCCTGTATTGTCATGGCGAGCTCGCGCTGATCCCGGGCAATCTCCTCGTCCACCTGGCGGGACAGGAACATGACTGCCACAAATGATAGCAGCGAGAAAAAAAGGATAATCCCCAAAAAGAATGCCGCAAGCTTGATACTGATTTTGTTCATACCGGTCTGTCCGCGCGGTACCCAAGACCTCGCACAGTCTGAATCTCAAACTCCCTGAACTGGGTGGTTTTCTCCCGCAGACGCTTAATGTGCACATCCACCGTTCGTTCTTCCGAGTCAACCTCAGGCCCCCATATCTCGTCCATAAGCTGGCGGCGAGTAAAGATGCGCCCGGGGTAACTCAGGAGTTTGAACAGCAACATAAACTCCTTGACCGGCAGGTACAGCCACAACTCACCTTGCCTGATACTGAGGCTGTCATAGTCCAGTTCCACCTCTCCCAGTAAAAGACGGCGCTCGTTGCTGATTCGTGCACGCCGTAAAAGCGCACTCACCCTCAGGAGGAGCTCATCCATATCTATTGGCTTGACCATGTAGTCGTCGGTACCCAGGAGAAACCCTTTCCGCTTATCGTCCATGCTCTCTTTGGCGGTGACCATAAGGATGGGAAGATCCCCGCGGTTGCGCCGGAGTTCCTTCGTCAGTTGATAGCCGCTCATGTTCGGCATCATGATATCCGAGATGAGCAGATCAACATGGGTATCGTGCAGGCGTTCCAGAGCTTCTTGCCCGTCCTCGGCGGTAAGTGCCTCATACCCGTTCTGTCGAAGTACCGCAGCCATGAGCTTGCGAAGGTTTTTGTCATCCTCCGCAACAAGAATTCGAAACATCTTTCTCCTCCTGTGTGGGCCGGAAGATACCGCGAGGTTATGAACTGTTCGTGAACTTTTTCCGGGTTGGATCAGTTTGGTTCACAGGTTCCTTGATTATGCTGAGATGGAAAAGCCCTACCGATGAAGATCCGCTCTGGTACCCTGAGACAAACCCCGTCAAGGCACCGTCGGTCCGGCTCCCTCAACCTCAGCAGACTTCCAGCAGCTGCCCACCCGCGGCGCCCACCGTATACGCTACGTAGCGCCGAATTGCCAGCTCCGGGTGCGCCTGCGCCAGCGCCGCGGCGTAGCGCTCCACCTGGGCTGCGTCCTCCGGTAGAGGCTCGGTCAGTTGCAGTACGCCGGCCCGCTTGCCGGCGGCTCGCTTGCCGGCGGCTCGCGGGTAATGCTTGAACTCGATCACGCAGGCGTGCCCCGCAAACTGCGTGCCCCCGCGCCCCACCGCCTGCCAGTCGCTGCGCCCGGCGTGAGTGTTCACCTCGATCGCCAGGTGAAAGAAGCGCCCGAGATAGCGCGTGCACAACTCGTAAAAGGTGGTGCGGAAAAAGTTCTCGTTCACCTTGTCAAAGGCTTGCGCGGGGATCTGTCCCACGTAGGTCTCCCAGTACCCCGCGAAGAGGGCGGCCCAGTCGTGGTCCCGCAGGAACTGCTCGAACATACTCTGGTAACCCAGGGAAACGGTAATCTCCTCCAGCTCGTTGAAGTATTCCGTGTAGATCTTCTTCACGCTCAGGTTGGGAAAGCCCAGAGAGTAATCCCCGCGGAAGGTGACCATCCCCAGGTAGTAGAGGCTCAAGGGGAAGAACTCCCGCTGGAAGAAGCGCTCCATGTTGAACGTGGAGCTCAGCATATCCATGTCCGCCGGGAGCGCGCCCTCAAACATCAGCTGCTCCACCAGCTCCCGCGCTCCCTCCCGGCTGCCGGTGAGGCGCCGCAGCCAGTTCACGTCCACCCGCAGGTTATCGTCGATCATCTCCCGCGGCACCTTGCCCCTGCCGATCACCAGCTTGCTCAGATA
>SKHA01000106.1 GCA_007117185.1 Spirochaeta sp.
CAGAAGAACTGTTCCACCTCAACGGTAACCGTGCACAATCCCCGCTGGTTGTGCGCACCACGATCACTTATCTCGCGACTGCAGGGGCAGAGTGTTGTCACCGGAACGGTGATACGAACGAAAAACTCCTGTTGATTTTCCTCTTCCAGTCCGGAGAAGGAGCAATCGTAGCGCATGATTCCCGAGAGTTTGCTCACCGGGGCAAACTTCTCGACAAAGTAGGGAAAACGCAGGGTTCCAAACGCCCGTTCGGCGTCGAGACGAATACGCACGTCCCGGAGCATTCGGAGGAATCCGTTCATGCGGATGTCTTTTGCATGCTCCTGGAACACCTCTATGAACCGACTCATGTGGGTGCCTTTATAGTCGTGCGGCAGGTTGGCGAAGAGGTCGATGGTGGCAACCGTTGCCTGAATGCGGTGGTCTCGATCCAGCACCGTTATTGGATGCGAGAGGTTGCGAACACCTACCTTCTGCAGGGGGATGTTGCGATCGTCGTGATGATTCTGGACGTCAACCATAGACTCAGGTGATACCACGTCGGCGTTCTGCCGCGACAACGGTGTTGTGCAGGAGCATCGTCCGTGTCAGCGGGCCGACTCCGCCGGGAACCGGGGTCATCGCCGCAGCTACGGAAGCGACAGCCGGGTCCACGTCTCCCACCAGCCGGTAGCCACTCTTTCGGGTATCGTCGGCGACACGATTGACTCCCACGTCGATAACTACCACCCCCGGGCGCACCATCTCCGGGGTGACAAAACCGGGGACACCCATCGCGGCAACCAGGATGTCGGCGCTGCGGGTGACTGCAGCGATATCCGGCGTCCGGGAGTGACACACCGTCACGGTGGCGTTACCGCCGGGCCGCTTCAGGGTGAGGAGAGTCGCCAGGGGCTTGCCCACGATATTGCTGCGGCCAATGATCACAACATGCTTACCGTCGGGGTCGTTGCCGCTGCGCTGGAGAATCTCTACCACACCCTGCGGTGTGCAGGGCAGCAGCGTCGGCAACCCCAGGAGCATCCTGCCCAGGGAGAGGGGATGAAAGCCGTCTACATCTTTCTCCGGGGCGATCCGTTCCAGCACGCGATCGCTTTCTATGTGGGACGGCAGGGGCAGCTGAACCAGGATACCGTCCACCTCGTCGTTTCCGTTGAGCTCATCCACCAGCGCCAGAAGGTCAGTTTCGCTGATCGAAGCGGGATGCCGGAGGTCAAAGCTGCGAATCCCAACTTTTTCGCAATCCCGCTCCTTTGCCGTTACGTAGGAGATGCTGGCGGGGTTCTCCCCGACCAGAACAACGGCCAGACCAGCGGGTATTCCCGTCCCGGCAATCCGTTGTATTCGCGGGCCCAGTTCGTCCTGTATCGCCTGGGCAATTACCGTGCCATCGATTAGTTCCGCCATGTCCCTATAGTAGCCGATCTCCCGTCATGTTGTCAGGCCACCTGCGAAGTGATAGTATCGGAATGTGTTTTTTCTCGTTCATAACCGTCAGTTATTTCGCGCCGCTGTGGTGGCGTTGGTCGTTTTCCTCTTGTTGACTCCTACCCTCTCGCTGGCTGCCCAGGAGCAGGAGGATGAGCAGTTTGTCCCCACCTACGGGCTGGGTGATCAGATGATTTCCCTGAACCTGGGGCTGTTCATTCCCCTGTTCTTTTCCGGCGGTCCAGACGGGATTACTGCAACGAACCTCTCGCTGGGCGCCACTGGGCATCTCGCCTGGAGCGGATACCTCTCGGACAGTATGGCCGTTGGTGGAGAGTTCGGCGGTATGTTCGCGTTCTCCCCCAATAGCAACCCTCTGTACATGATCCCGCTGGCGGCGCGGTTCACCTACATCATTCGGCGGTATCCTTTTGAGTTCCCGTTGACCCTCGCCGGTGGTATCAATTTCGTCACGTACAACGAGTCTTTCAAGGTTGACCCCATTCTCATACCCGGGGCCGGAGTCTACTGGAACCTGGACACCGAATGGGCCTTCGGTGTCGATCTTCGCTACTGGATCGTTCCTCAGCTGTATCTCGGACAATCCGGGATCTCCTCGGATGACAACCGTCTGGGAAACTTTCTGGCAATTACTGCGTCAGTGCTCTATCGTTTCTGATGCCGCATAAGGAATATTTATCATGAAGACACGAACAGTTCTTTCCGGCGCTGCCCTGGCTGCCGTGACTGTCTTTCTATTCGGGTGCACCCAGGGAACTCAGGGGATCTTTTCCGAGCTGGAACAGGAAGAGAAGATTTTCTCCAACAATCTGGGGGACGGATTGGTTGCTGAACTGGTGCTGCTGCCTAGCTCCGGAGATAATGCCCCAACCTATGTGGTCCGCAAGGGGGTCCGCCTCTCTCAGCGGCGCGCCGTTCAGGATGACCGTTCCGGTGAGGGGATCTGGCAGGTGATTCAGCCCCCGCCGGGTCGAACTGGGGCACAGTTTCTGGCGGTGACAACAGATACCCTCTATGGCGTCTACTTTACCGGCGGCAACTCCCTCTCCTTCGGGCTGTATGAGTATCAGCGGAATCCCGAAGCAAATGCGGTGGGAAACTGGGGAGAGAACCTCTACACCGGTGAGACCCTTGACCAGATCACCGGGTTAAGCGCGGTTGACCTCACCGGGGATGGCGCGGCGGAAACCCTCCTCATGACCGCTTACGCCCGCAGTACCGGTACATCCGGTCCGCGCAGCCTGGTTGTCAACCCTCATGATACCCCCAGGACCCTGGCGATGGACGGTGGGGGGGACGATATGCGCCGCGCCGTTGTTACCACCTCGGGCCCCGCAGGGGCTGAAAGCACGGTCTGGATCGTGGGAAACGGTCTCCAGTACACAACAGCAACCAACATTACATCTGGCTCAGCCGCGCTGACCCTCGCCCCCGCGCCTGTGGGATTCTCTGATCTGGCGGTGTATCGCGTGGGAACCACAGAATGGCTGATCGCGACGACCGTCGGGGGAGATATTTACGCTGTCGCCCCTGAAAACGCAGACGACGCCGATGCATGGCAGGAAGTCGGCAGCCGCAGCGGCACCTCCTTCACCACCCTGGCGGTGGTCTCCGATGGCACCGCTGAGGGGCTTCTGGTATTTGGTACCGGCGCGACCCGCAGCGTGGTCTCCCGGGGGCTGTTCGACGGGGCATTTTCGCTGGTGGACGGCTTTCCGAGCATTTCCTTGAGGGAGCCCCGGGGCAACTACAGCTCCACTCAGATTCGCACCACCTCCGTGGATCGCTTTTTTGTTGACAGAATAACCCCTGCAGATATTGATGACGTGGAAACCCTGCGGCTTTTCGCCCTGACTCCCAACCTGGGACTCTTCCGGGCGGACGATTACAGCGGCGGCGCCGACGAAACCTGGATCAGCGAGTGACCGGGCCCGCTCCCGGGCTCTGAGGATCCCGACGGACCCCGAAGATGTCACTTCGGGGCCATTCACTGTGCATCTCCCGGGGGAGCAGCTCCAGGGCGAGTCCCGCCGCACCAACGGTTGCTGGTATTCGTTCCAGTATCAGGGCAGCGGCGGTGAGTGTTTCCCCGTGAGAACCCCTTCCAGGCCATCGCGCTGTTTCCGGCGAGGGCCCCCCATCGCCGTAGCGGTTGCCGATGGACCCCGACGAAACCTCTTCCAGTTCGGCCACCGTCGTGATCTCTCGCCGCCGTTGCCACTGACCCTGAAAGGGTGACACCGACAGCAACGGAGAGATCCCGGCATAGACCGAGCCATACGAGGTCAGCTTGCCCGGCAGATTCAGAAACGTTCCGGTAGCTCCCATGCCGGGATCTGCCACAATGAGAGAATTCACCACCGCCGTTGTGGAGGTGCTGTCGACGTTCAGCAACTGCCGCACCGACGAGACAGCACCGGCAACTCCGCGCATCTCCAACAGGCTGTGAGTAATCGTGACAGCCCCTCCCACCGTGGCCACGGCCACCCCTTCTTCGGTGTGAGCCAGCGTGTATACGTGGACCAGCGAGTTGACCAACGTCACCTGACTGTTCCTGCCGGCGATTCCATAGGAAAACGCCGCGCCCCGAGCAAGAATTACGCTCCCGCTGAGGTCAACCCGGGAATCCACTGCCCGAATCACCGGAGCCGCAAGACCGTCAGAACCTTCGATGATTCCATTGCGAATGGTCACCTCTCCACTCCGGACCGAGAGCAGTGGCTGTACTGAGTTTTCATGTTGATCCGCAGGCATGACAACTCGCGAATCCGTCGCCACAAGACTGCCCCCGGCGGCAATCTCTACACGTCCGTGTACCTCACTCCGCTCAACCATTGCCGACCCGGACGAGACAGAGAGAAGCGCCCGGGTCGACGAGGGCGAACCTTCAGCACCGGAGGCCCGTTCCATCCGAACGTCAATCAGCGTCAGCGAGCCGTGGATGAACTCTATCGGCGACTGAATCATGACGTCCTGCATCGTCACTCTCCCGGAAAACTGCAACGCCAGATCATCTTCTCCAACGACGGTCGCCCGCTCCGCCGACTCTCTGGCGCCAAGGATGCGCACCTCGTTCAGTCCATGTGTTGCCCGGGTAAAAAGATCCCGGTTGATGCGGTACCGTCCCGGAGCAAGGGAGATGGCGGTCCGCTTTTCCCTGACTGCGCGTTCGAGCGCCTCGTTGATCCCGGTCAGAGGGGCACTGAAACTGCCATCACCAGGGACAGACCGGGAGGAATCGACGAAAAGGGTATTGCGGTCTACCCGCACCGACACCGACAGCAGCTCCTGGCTCCGATTTCCTGCGGCAGATTGGGCGAACGCGTCCACCCGATAATCCACACCGGGTCCCTCAACGACCGGAAGCTGCAGAACCTCGCCACGGTAGCGCTGGAACGGTAGCGCCGATTCTGAATCGTCCCTTCGTATCCGATACCAGACCTCTGCTGAGTCCTCCGCGGCGAAGCTAAACGAGGTCGTGGTGGAGTAAAACCCGCCAGGTTCTATACCGATCACCTGAGGTACCGGCGGAATCTGGCGATCCACAACAAACCGAATCCGTCCCTCATCGGTGAGGGTGCTGTCGACGTGTATCCCCCGATAACGCAGGACAACAGTCATGACATCTCCCGGAGGGGTGTCGAAGCGCAGGGGCTCCCGGTAACGGGAAGATCCCTGGTGTACCGCTGGCGGTTCCGTTCCGTCGGTGGAGACGGAGTACAGCACGGGCAACCCACCCGCCGTGAGGGTGACAACAGGTGGCTCAGGATAGCGCATGCCGTCGGCCACGCCCGCAACAACGGGCGTGGCGGACCGTCTGCCCGGAACGATGGGCAACACCGCCGTTTCGCTGCGTACTCCCGTCTCCGAGCGGCTGAACCACACGAGATGCAGGAGCTCCTCACCGGGCCGGAAACTCCACGCCATCGATTCTGTGACCGCTCTGAAGCCGTTGCCTGGCGCCCCGGGGTCCGCGACCAACGCGGCAAAGGTACGATTCAGATCCAGCCCGGTCCATTCAATGGTACCCTGCCGCCCGTTTCCGGTGTAGCGGATCTCCGGTGCCGCCGGTACAGGAGGTATCCGTGAGTCTACCGTCACAGTTACACGACGGATCGGACCGTCTCCAAACTCCGGGTGGCGATAGAACGTCTCCAGAGAGTAGGACGATGTGGAATCCTGAAGAATGACCGGCTCGTCGTACTCACGAAACGCGATGGTCGGGTTTACCACTGCGTTCTCGAAAACACGCCAGAAGCGTTGCAGCTCTTCCCGGCTTGGTGGTGCCAGCTCCAGCAGACCCTCCCTGGCACTGCTGAAATACCCCGTCTCAACGGTCTTCCCGTCAAAGAGAGGTCTCGGAGAAACGCCAGGGGGATTCCCCAGCGTGAGAGTAACCGGCGTCTCCAGAAAGGAACGGTTTCCAGCGGCGTCCTGGGTGTACGCCTCCAGCAGATAGGTAATCTCACCCTCAGCGGGGGGGGCCACAACCAGGGGTGCGGACCAGCGCCGGAAAGGGGTTTCATCGCTCAGCCGAAAATAAACCTCGTCCTCTCCCGGGTCGGCGAAATTGATCAACACTGACGAAGCCGACACAACGGGATTCTGCGGGGCCAGGAGGGCTGGACGTTCCGGGGGGACACGGTCAACCTGCACGGTGAAACGGCTCTCGGGAGTCCACTCATCACGGTCGCGGAAACGACCGCGTACCACGATTCGGTAAACGGCGTCTTCACCTTCGGGAACGGGAATGCGAATCGTCCCCTCGGCGGAGGGGCTGTCCGCGTCGGGCAGCACGGCGGAACCGTCGCGACTCACCTGATAGTGCAGAATCATGTCATCATGGCGGTTTTCGAACTGAAACACCAGTTCTTCCCCGGATGAGATCATCGTGCCGTCGGCAGCTCTCGGTGGCGCCTGTACCACTGGAGGGAGCTCCAGAACACGCCGGTCCACCACCGCCTCGGTAACCCGGCTGGGGCTGCGCTGGCGGGAATCCTCGCTGAACGCCGTGATTCGGTAGGTTCGTCGCACACCTTCCCACCCGTCGAGGGTGATCGGGGCTTCGTACCGTTGCGGCGGTGTTCCATCCAGCGAGAAATATAGATCGCCGCTGCCGGAAAGGGTGACTTCGCGGCGGTCAACCCGGATCTCTGGTGGCGCCGGCGGAGCGGTGTCGATTGTCACGCGTTGGGAATCTCCCCGGGGCTGGCCGTCCAGTGTCAGCGTGGCAGCAACGGTGCGCCGCATACCCGCAGGAAGAAGTTGCTGAACGACCCAAACCGAGGATGCATCACCGTCGGCGACGGTACGTCCCTCCATGAAGACCGCTCCACTCTCGTCACGAACCTCTACAACACCCGCTCCGGAGGTTTCCAGGCGCAGAGGCCCCTCAGCGGCGTCCACCTGACGCAGGACCACCCGGGAGGCCATACAGGCGGTCCGGTCCACGGAATGAACCGTCGGCTGGCTCCATGGGCCACCGGGACGACGCGCCCAGGCAAACAGAACCGTTTCCGAGGCGCTGTGGCTGTCGCAGGTGATTGTATGGTGGTACCGTCGCCCTTCTTCCGGGACACGTTCAGTGGCGCTCTCCCCCAGGTGATAATAAATCTCCTCGGCAAGAGGGGCGAGGAAATCAATCCCCCCCGCGGAATCCACCACAACGATGGGCGGTTCCGGTCGGAACCCCTGCAGCAATACGGCGTAGCGTTCCTCCGGACCGGAGGAAACCGTCTCCGCCGGCGCCACCCGTAGAACCCGAACGGTGTCCGCCCCCGGCAGCGGCTGAACTGTGAACGGTCGGATCAACAGCGGATCCCTGGCTGTCACAGCCCTGTCCCGGGTGGTGAACCGTGATACCGGTGTGGCCACGGAGACACGCAGGGGCTCCTGCGAGGCGGCAACCCCCAGCAGCGGTTCATCGTTGACTGTCTGGGTCCAGGAAACGCTGCGGGAAACCCGTTCACCATCGATGTTTCTGAGAGCTTCCAGCTCCAATCGGAAGGTGCCCGACCCGGAAATGACCTGCGGCCCCTGGTAGGTGAACTCCCGGGAGGTTTGTTCCGAGTGGATCGTGACGTTCACGTCCGAGAGCCCCCGGGTATCGACGATCAAGTTTTGCTCATTACCGAATTCACCCGGGACGGGGCTGAGAATCACCGCCTCAGCAACCTCACGCTCCGCCGTCCGGTCCACCAGGTATCGGTGCGCCCGGGGTTCACTGCGAACACCACGCTGGTCGGTTCCCACCAGGTCTATCCGGTACAATACCTGCTCCCCGGCCCGCCCCTCAAGAAAGAGACCCTCTGCGGGCCAGTGCTGCAGCGGACTCTCGGCGCCACTGACGCCGTAGAGTACCGTATCTGATCCCCTCAGCTGGACCCGTACCGGTCGGGCAAAGACTCCCGGGGGCGGGTCAAGGGGGGGGACGGTTGGTTGACGTCGGTCCAACCTGTACTGAACCTGTTCACGATGATCGCCCCGGCGAACCTCTATGGTGTAGGTGATGCTCACCCCGTCGGTTACCGGAAGAACCAGTGAACCCTCCAGGGGAATGAAAAACTCTGTGTCCGGCGTTCCGTCGCCCTGAAGGAAGCGGTATTCCCGGGGTTGGCTGTCCACTGGGAACAGCCGTTGCGTTGCCGAGTACCCCCCCGGGGGCGGATCAAACTCCTGGCCCCGGGCAAACGGAGCGATCAGGAATGCAACGGCAAGAAAGAACGCATACACTCCAGATCGGTACCGCCGGTCCATTGGTTTCTCCTTTTCAGGTACTAGGGAAGTTGACGAAGAATCTTCCTGACTTCGTCATCCACATAGTGCTTGTCGATCTCATCGGGCAGCAACCCCACCATCTCGTGGCTGAGATAGTGAATCCACTGGTCTTCGTCGGGAGTTCGGACAACGTGTTTCCGGCAATAGTAGTCCGGTTGAATCGGCAGATGCTCCGGCACGTAGTCACGAATCTTATAGTCGTGAACCGCTACGCGAATGTCATGACGGGGAATGCCCTTTGCCAGAATCACCTCAACCAGATGATTGACGGTCCGTCCGGTGTCAAAAATATCATCCACCAGGAGGATGCGATCACCGCTGCGGAGATGCTCCGGGCTGTAGGTCCACCCGTCCACGCTGACCCGATCGTGCTCGTGAATGTCCGTATATGACCGGGCAACAACTGCGGCGTAGAACACCGGCCGTTGTCCCCGACGGACAAACTTGAAGTACTCGCTGATTACGTTCCCCATGTAAGCGCCACCACGAAGACTCACGTAGATAACGTCCGGGATAAACTCATCCGCACAGATCCGGTGAGCCAGGCGTATCGCGTTATTGCGAATAGTGTCGTAAGGGATGAATTCCTTGTTGCTCATGGGGCGATCCTCAATTCAAGTGTAGTGCCATCACGCAGTATCTCCAGGACCAGATTCCTGCCGCCATCGTTCAGTGCCAGATAGAAGTCGATCATTTCCGGTGTCTCCTGTCCGTTAATTCTGGTGATTACGTCACCGACTCGCAACCCCGCCTGCGCAGCGGCAGTACGTCCTTCTACGGAACTCACCAGGACGCCCGGTCGGTCCGCTGGCAGCTCCATCTCCTGGCGAACGGAAGCGGAGAGAGGGAACGTTGAAAAACCCGGCCACAGGCGACGATTCAGTTCGGCGATCTGTCGGTCCGACTCACGCTCGGCAATACGGACCTCCAGGGAGAGACGTTCGCCATAGCGGATCACCTCGAAGCGGGCGTTTCGCCCAACCGGGAGCTCCCCCACCGCGAGAACAAGCTGGTCGGAATCCTGAATGCGCGTCCCGTTGATAGCGACGATGAAATCTCCCGGTTTGAGACCACCGCGATCAGCGGGAGAATCCAGGAAGAGATGGTGTATCAGCGCGCCGCGACGGTCAGGCAACCCCAGACTGCTGGCGAACTCGCTGTTCACCGAACGAATGCTGACCCCCAGCCATCCATACCGAACCGTTCCGGATTCGATAAAATCATCAATGGCGCGTATTACGTTGTTGATCGGAATAGAGAAGCCCAGTCCGACGCTGCCACCGGTCTGCGAGGTGATCCATGTGTTGATCCCGATAACCTCGCCGCGAAGGTTGATAAGGGCGCCGCCGCTGTTACCGCGATTTATCGCCGCATCAGTCTGGATAAAGTCGCTGATATTGCCATCGGGGCCGCCCCGGCGGTTGACTGCGCTGACAATTCCCGCGGTTACCGTGGACTGAAATCCGAAGGGGCTGCCGATCGCCAGAACCCAGTCGCCCACACGCAGCGAGTCCGAGTCCCCCATCGCTGCCACGGGGATCTCGTCACCGGTCTCAAAGGATAGCAGCGCCAGGTCTTTGCGGGCGTCTTTGCCGACGATATCGGCGGAGTACTCTTCCCCATCGTCGAGGGTTATGGTGATCTGATCGGCATTACCCACAACGTGGTCGTTGGTGAGGACATAATACAGATCACCGTCCCGGCGGACGATCACCCCCGAGCCAAGCCCCTGAGTCCGAAACTGCCGATCCCGATCCGAACGGTCGCTGTCGGGCTCACCGAAAAAGAAGTCAAACCACGGGGCGTCTTCTCCCCGGGGGATCGCCTGGGTTCGAACCTCCTCCACATCAATGCGGACAACGCTTGGGCGCGCAACTGCGGCGACCTCACGAAAACTGTCCTGAAGGCTTTCCAGAACGGGGCTGGCCAGGGTATCCCGATCCCGCGCCGCCACTGGAGCCAGATCCGACGAGCTGGTAGAGCAGGAAAAGAGCCCAACCGAGAGCAGCATCCCCGCAACCATACCCACAAGCAGCACGTTCAGGACGAAGAATAACGGTGAAGAAAACAGTTTACGCATTACGCGAGGACCTCCGCGGGAGAATGTACTGACTCGTTGGCTCTTCGGGTGAGAACTTCCACATGATCGTGATGAATTGCCACGGTATGTTCAAAGTGGGCGGACAGCCGGTTGTCTGCGGTGACCACAGTCCACTCATCATCCAGGATCTCCACGTCGTCAACCCCGAGATTGACCATCGGTTCGATCGCCAGGACCATACCAGCTTTCAGGCGCGGATTGGGACCACGCCCCACATAATTGGGAATCTGGGGATCCTCGTGAATGTCCAGCCCCACTCCGTGGCCGCAATACGGCCGGACAACGCCGAAGTTGTGCTCCCGAATCACTGAATGAATGGCCCGGGAAATATCGTTGACCCGCTTGCCTTTTGCCGCTGCATCAATACCGCGTTCCAGGCTTTCACGGGTTACATCCAGCAGTTTCCGGGCATCCCGGGAGATCTTTCCGACGGGGACGGTGATGGCCGAATCACTGAAATATCCCTGGTATTCTATGCCGCAGTCGATGCTGACGATGTCCCCCCCGGTAAGAACACGGTTTCCGGGAATACCATGAATCACCTCTTCGTTGACGGAGATGCACATCGCTCCGGGAAACCCGTTGTACCCCAGAAAGGCAGGGCGCCCGCCCAGAGCAAGGATCTCTCTGCGGGCAAAGGTATCAAGTTCCAGGGTTGTCATTCCTTCACACAGGTGAGCCTCGACGCGCTCCAGCACACCTGCCAGCAGACGACAGGACTCGCGGATGCCCGCGATTTGCCGGGCTGTTTTTAAACGAATCATTCGCCGGATGGTAGCATTTTCACCGCTGGCCATCAACAACGGCACGATAGCTGTAGAGCGCTTCTGCTGCGGGCGCCAGTTCAATCGCCCGATCAACCCGCTCAAGGACGTCCCTCCTGTCGCCGTAGAAGCGGTACAGTTCAGCTTCCAGCATCAGAACGAGTACCTCCCTGTTCGTCTTCTGCCCCGGAGCGGTTTCCACGGATCGCTCGAGCCAACGACGCAGCCCGGCGATCTCCTGTCGAGCCAGCGTCTCCGGGAGAAATCGAAGGGCAAACAGCGCGCGATTGTAGCGATCAGCCCACGTTTCCGGCCCCTCCAGGAGCGCTTCCATCATGTCAGGGCGCTGCAGGCGATCCGCTTCCAGGAGATGGGCGGTACGAGTCCAGGTGGAGGTGTGCGGTCCATACCGACGCCGGATCTCGTCAAGCCCCGGGATGTCCCGTCGCACCGCCAGGAGCCGCGCCAGAAAACCCACTACCGGATCCGCGTCAGGAAAGCGGTTCACATAACGCCACAGGTCTGACTCCAGCCGTTCCAGCGAGGCAATACTCCCTGATCCGCTGTGATAGCCCAGGATCCGAGCCAGCAGCCATGACCGGTGCAACCCGGTGTCATCGTCCCGCAATGGTTCCAGCAGTTCCCGAGCGGAGTCCAGATCTCCCCTGCCCAGCCTGAGCACCGCAAGGGTGTGAAGAAGGTCGGGGTTACCGGGGTGACTCTCCAGCCCTGCCAGAGCCGCATCTTCCGCACCTGCGTCGCCGGCCCGAAACAAGAACACCGCTTCGTTCAGGAACGGGAGATGGGAGTACCCCGGCGCGACCCGCTGGATCTCCCGGTAAAGCTCCAGGGCCGCGTCGACCCGCCCGGTCCGCACCAGCGATTCGGCCTGCAGGTGCAGCATCGGAGGCGACACCGCTTCCCGCGGGGGAAGTTGCTGAAACACCGAAAACAACCAGTCATCGTCGCCGACCCACCCCGCGATGGTTGCCTGCGAACGCGGGTAGGAGGTGGTTGCCCGAAGCTCCGGCAGGAGTTGGCGCAGCGTATCTCCATCGCCCCGGGCGGCGGCGCTGAGGGCGGCGTTCAGCAGAAACGCTTCCACGCCGGTGGCCTCCCACCCTGCCATGAGTGCCGACACCGAATCATCCCTGAGGGCCTGGAAAATCGTCGCCACAGTTTCCAGAGGTTCTCCGCTCCGGCTCAGCTGGTCAAGACCCTCCAGAGACCGGCTCCGATTGGATGGTTCAACCGCAGAGACCACCAGCAACAGCTGGGTCAGCTCCCCGGCGGGACGCACCCCCGAGAGCAGTGCGGCGGCGCGTTCGTTTTCACCTCTTCGCAACGCCGCGTAGCCTCCGATTATCCGCCAGCGGCTGTCCCGGGGCATCATCTGCACAGCCGGTTCGGAGAGGTCCATGATCAGCGTCCACCGCTCTGGTTCCGGGAGATCCCAGGCGAGGCGGATCAGTCTCGACCATTCCCGGGGCCGGCGGGCAAACTGTGATGCGTCCAGAAGGTCCTGTTGGTACTCAGCGCCGTAATCTCCCTGCTCACCCCGGGAATCCAGTTGCCGAATGAGGTGCCCCAGGGAAAAACCGGCGCGTATATCCTCCAGCGAAAAGAGAATAATTGCGGCGGTCATCAGGGCGAAGAGGATTGACAGTGCCAGGAGTACCCAGCGATTCTGCAGAAATCCCGGTAGATTCACCCCTGTGCTCCAACCTCCCTGGCGATCGCATCGAGAACACCGTTGACGAAGCGGAATGAACCTTCCCCGGAGAGCTCTTTGGTGAGTTCCACCGCTTCATCGATGGTGACCTGACGGGGGATCTCCGCCACATGGAGAAGGCAGTATGTTGCCATCCGGAGAATCGCCAGCTCCACCCTGGCCAACCGGGTAATATCCCAGTGGTCCAGGTGCCCGGCGATGGTCCGGTCGATCTCTTCATGTCGCTCCAGAACCCCCTGTATGATCAGCCGGGGAAATACCAGCTCTTCCTCGGGGACTTTGCCCTCAAAGACCGCGTTGTCCCACAAAAAAGAGAGAACGGTCTGGGGGCTGCTGTTGCCGGCATCCCAGCTGTACAGTGCCTGTACAGCAAGGCGGCGACCTTTTCTTCGGGATGCCATTCTTCATTCTACCAGTTGAGGTTATCCGGATACCGCTGAATGGAAGCTTCTTCCCTGAGCTCCCGCAAAACGGTCTGCAGTGCCTGTTGAAAGATCTCCTGTTGCCGCTGCGCGACGATATAGCCCTGTATCTGTCCGCGAACAGTCATCTGCTCTCCCGGGAGGAGAGGGTCGTCCAATTGCAGCAGCCGGGGGGAACGTCGGTCGGTAACCCGCAGGATGTGCAACCCCAGATTACTCTCCAGGACTCCGGAGATCTGCTCTTCGTCAAGGTCAAAAACTGTCTCGACAAACGCCCTGCCCAGTCGCTGCTGCGCGGTCTGATCTCCCCGAATGAGGTATCCGAAATCACCTCCCGCGTAGGTCACGTCGTCCAGGGATGCCCGCATGAGCTGCGCGAAGGTGGTGGTGCCCCGTTCAAGCTGCCGGGCCATGGTCAGCGCCCGCTGGCGTATTTCCCTGGTCTGCGTCTCAGTACGATTACGAAGATCGAAGAAGAGGTGTTCAAACCGAACCATCGCCGGGTTGGTAAACTGCTGGGCGTTCTCCTCGTACACCTGCCTGATCTCTCTGGCTGAGGGCTCCTGTATCTCGCCGAAGCGTCCCTGCGCCCGGTCCAGGATGAAACGCTCCTGGGTAAGCCTGTCCCTGATCTCCTGGCGGTATTCCTCCCAGGAGAGCCCCATCTGCTGCTGCAGAAGGGTGCGAAACTCCGCGTCCGAGACGGGTTGCCCGAGACTTTGTCGCTGCGCAGCGATGGCGCGGTCGATTTCCTCAGTTGTTATGCGAATGTTCGCCCGAGTTGCTGCCTGCCGCAGCAGTACGTCGCCTATCTGTGCTTCCAGCACCTCAAGGCGATTCTCCCGGGTGAGCTCCCGTCCCAACTGCTGCTCCAGGATTCGCACCTGATTGCGAATTTCCCGCTGCCCGATGTTCACCGTCTCGGTCAATCGAACCACCGCAACCGGTCTGTCCAGGACTTGCGCCGCCACGATGAAGAGGGGAAACAACAAAAGGACAACCAGAGCAAAAAGAACTCTGCCGCTGTGTCTTATCATGGGTGTAACCATATCATACCGTTTCAAAATATCCGAGCTCCTCACGAAGTTTCTTTATGCCAACCATCCGGTTGTCAAGGGCAAGGCCACGCTGAAGATACAGCGCAGCCCGCCGGCGTTCTCCCCGGGCAAGGTAGATCTCGGCGATCCGCCTGCAGCATAGCGCCCGGTCCCGCTGGGGTATCTTCCAGTCCAGCATCTGATGCAGACTCTCAAGGACCACCGCCGGTTCTTCCAGGGCGACCATCCGATTGCAGACAAGGTTCCGCAGGCGGTCGTACACCTCAGCCATGAAATGGCGAAAATATGGCTTCTGTTCCTCAAAGCGGACGATAGCAGCGTACAGGTTGAAACCGCGGAGAAGTTCCTCCCGCTCCAGATACTCTTCAGCCAGCAGGAACGCGCAATCCATGAAATCTTCCGTGCCCAGGTGGCGTACCAGTTCAGCATCCCCGCTGGCCTGCATGCTTCCGTAAATCTGGAGTGCTTCCTCAGGATTGTCGTGAAGGAGATCGTAGAAGATGAGCCGGGCGCGACTTTCCGCGTCGCCACGGTTCCGTAAAAACTCAGCGTAGTCGAAGTCCGGTATCTGCCGGCCACCGGGACCGCTGCTGTGATGGATCCCATTCTGCCGGTTGTACCGCTCCCGACGCTCCGGATCACGGAGCACCTCCCAGGCAACAACGAGCTTCTTCATCAGTTCGACGCTGCCGTCGTTGCCGTGGTTGAGGTCCGGGTGAACCTTTTTTACCTGTCGACGATAGGCATCACGTATTTCAGCGGTAGTTGCGTCGACTGAGACCTGGAGGATCTGGTAGTAGGTTGTCAACTCTCAAGCTTCAGACGGCTGCCAACCAGCGCCGCCTCCTCCCTTGATCGCAGGACATCGGAAAAGCGGATGAAGAGTCCCTCGTGTTCCATCGTTTTCATCAATCGGGCAAGGCTCTTCTGCGCTCCCAGAGGAGTTGCCAGCAGGAACGCAAAGCTCTTCTTGCCGGCAATCATGCCGGCCCGACCCAGCCACGTGGCGATGGAGTCCGGTATTCGTCCACCGAAGAAAGAGGTGGATGTCGTTCCCAGGGCAACATACGTATAGGGGGTGAGGGTCGCGTTGGAGTCTTTCTCGCCATCGATGATATCCACCTGGTGGCCGAGTTTTTCAATACCTTCAGCGACACCGCGAGCCAGTTCCGCTACGCGATCCCGCCGGGAACTGCCGAAGAAAACAACCGCAACCCTCATGAAGCTCAATTATCCTCTTCGGTTACCCACCACTCAACGGAGGTACTGCCCTGCTGCGCTTCGAGACGGCGCGCTGCCGCCTCAACATCACCGCTGTCGGGAGTCCGGTTAAGCCAGGCAAGACCAAACGAGCTGAGGAGAAATACTGCAGCCAGAACGCTGGTAATCCGAGTCAGGATATTTCCGCTGCGATTACCAACCTGGTTGGACGCACCACCACCGAAAATACCACCAAGCCCCTCGCCTCCCTCGTCCTGAAGCATAACAATCAGGACCAGAAACAGCGAACTGAGCACAAACACAATCATCAGAACAACACCTAAAAAACCCATCGTTACCTCACCTTTGAAATCGAACAATCGGGATAAAACTGTCAGCCTTCAAAGATGCACCACCAACGAGGGCCCCGTCAATGTTTTTCATCCCCATCAGGCCATCAACGTTGTCGGGTTTTACCGAACCGCCGTACTGGATCACCATTTTCTGAGCTGCCCCATCATTGTACAGGTCACCAAGAACGGTCCGAACGCTGGCGTGTACTGCATCGGCGTCTTCCGGGGTAGCGGTTCGGCCCGTTCCGATCGCCCATACCGGCTCGTAAGCGATGGTAATGCTGCTCAGGGCGCTTTCCGGAATCGCGTTTAGTCCACCGGCAAGCTGGGTACGCACCACTGCGTCCACAGCGCCGGCTTCGCGCTCCTCAAGCGTCTCGCCGACACAGAGGATCACTTCCAGCCCCTCGGACAGGGCCAGAGATACTTTCTCGTTGATCAGCTGATCCGATTCACCGTAACTGTTTCGTCGTTCCGAATGACCGAGAATGACAACAGTGGCACCAACGTCCTTGAGCATGCCCGGGGATACCTCACCGGTATGGGCGCCGGATACGGCGGGGGCCATGTTCTGCGCTCCCACAAGGATATTGCTACCCGCCAGTGTCGCGGCCACACTCTCAATGAGGGTAAATGCCGGGGCGATCATGACGCGGTGTTCAACCCCGGCAAGAGCGCTTTTGAGCTCCGATGCCAGCGAAACCGCTTCGGATTTAACCATATGCATCTTCCAGTTTCCGGCAATGTAGGGTGTTCTCATGGAATTCTCCTTTTCTGTCAGTCTGTCAGCGCCACAATGCCCGGGAGGGATTTTCCTTCAAGGAACTCCAGGGAGGCCCCACCGCCGGTGGAGACATGGCTCAGTCTATCGGCGATGTTGAACTTGTTGGCCGCGGCTACGCTGTCACCACCACCGACAACGGTGATCGCCCCGGAATCCGCAATTGCCAGGGCAACTGCTTTGGTGCCGACGGCGAAGCTTTCAAACTCAAAAACCCCCATCGGACCGTTCCAGAGGATGGTTCTGGCCGTGGCCAGCCGATCTTCCGCCAGAGCGATCGTCTTCGGCCCGATATCCAACCCCATTCTGTCGACGGGGATATTGACGTCATCTACAGTCTCCGGCGCCGCTGCGGCGTCGAACTCGGCGGCTACCACGTGATCAACCGGCAGGATTATTTCCACGCCAGCCTGCTTTGCCGCTTCCAGGAAGCTGCCTGCAGTCTCAAGAAAATCCACCTCCAGGAGGCTTTTTCCCGTCTCGTAACCCTGTACCTTCAAAAAGGTATACGCCATTCCTCCACCGATGATCATCGCCGCGCAGTTGGGCAGTAGGCTCTCAAGAACGCCGATCTTGGATGAAACTTTGGCCCCGCCGATTACTGCAACCATCGGCTTCTCAGGTGCATCAAGAACCGGTTGAAAGAAGGAGATCTCCTTCTCAATCAGAAATCCGGCGCAGGACGGAAGATACCTGGCCACTCCTTCGGTTGATCCGTGAGCCCGGTGGGCGGTACCGAAAGCGTCATTGACAAAGACGTCACCCAGTTCAGCCAGCCTGGCGGCAAACCCGGGATCGTTGTCTGTCTCTTCCTTGTAAAAGCGCACGTTCTCCAGCAGCAGAACCTCCCCGGGAGAGAGTTCTTCGGCCTGTCTGGTAACCGTCTCGCCAAGAACATCATCGGCCATGATCACGGTACCTCCAAGAAGTTCCCGCAGTCGATCGGCAACAGGCTTCAGGGTGTATTCGGGGTTCCGAGTTCCCTTGGGACGACCGAGGTGGCTCATCAGGACCAGGGACGCCCCCTGTGAGAGGATGTGCTGAATGGTCGGCATCGCCGCGGTGATTCGGGTATCGTCGGTTATACCTCCGTCCTTGATGGGGACGTTGAAGTCAGCGCGCATGAGAACGCGCTTCCCTGCCAGGTCAATCGTCTTGAGTGTTCGAAGGGCCATGTTGTTCCTCCCGGTTCTGGGGTGTGCGAAGTGACCTGGAGGCGACACGGTGCCGACGCCTCCAGGTGGAAGACTGAATCAGACGAGCTTCTGGGCGAGCTCGACAACACGGCAGGAGTAACCCCACTCGTTATCGTACCAGCTGAAGATCTTGATCGTTTTGCCCATCACCATCGTGCTCTGGGCGTCGAAGATGGAGCTGTGAGTATTGTGAATCACATCCACCGAGACGATCGGGTCCTCGGTGTACTCGAGGATGCCCTTCATCGGTCCCTCCGCAGCCTTTTTCATCGCCGCGTTCACCTCTTCAACGGTCGCTTCCTTGCGAACCTGGACCACCAGGTCGACGATGGATCCGGTGGGGGTGGGGACACGCATGGCAACGCCGTCAAGCTTACCGTTGAGCTGGGGCAGAATCTTTCCTACCGCACGGGCAGCCCCGGTGGTGGTGGGAATGATGGACACCGCACCGCTTCGTGCGCGACGGAGGTCTTTATGGGGGCCATCAAGCATCACCTGATCGTTGGTGTAGCTGTGAACGGTGGTCATGAAGCCGCTTTCGATACCAAACGCGTCGTCCAGCACCTTGGCAACCGGGGCGAGGCAGTTGGTGGTACAGCTGGCGTTGGACACACAGGTGTCTTCAGGTTTGAGCATGTCGTTGTTCACGCCCAGAACGATCATGTTATCGATTTTGTCCTTTGAGGGAACGGTCAGGATCACCTTCTTGGCGGGGAACTTCTCATTCTTGAGATGGTCGCCGTATCCGCCCCGCTCGCCCTCACGGCTGACAAACACGCCGGTGGATTCAATGACAACGTCCGGTGCGCTTCCCCAGGGGATCGCCTTCGGGCTGCGCTCGGAGCAGACCAGGTATTTTTTACCGTTGACGATGATGTTCTTGTCGTCGTGGGTCACAGTGCCATCAAACCGGCCCTGTGTTGAGTCGTATTTCAGCAGGTGAGCAAGAGTTGCGGTGTCTGTAAGGTCGTTGATAGCGACAACATCAACCCCGCGTTCCAGGGCGATCTTGAATACGTTACGGCCAATGCGGCCAAAACCATTGATAGCGATTTTCATTTCATTCCTCCTGTAGGATAATGTGTACGCCGTCACAATACGACAGAATTTTATCGAATGTCAATCAGCGAAGGCCGAAGAGATACGAGACAATTTGATTGATGAGAGTATTTTGTGGCATTACGTCGATCTGTGATTCCAGGGGCACCGGGGCGTCCCCTGTTGCGGCGGCGTCCTCTCGACCGGGGGTAACAATCGCCCCGACTGTCAACTGATCCGGCCGTTCAAGGTTCAACACCACTTCCGCCACCAGGTCATCCACCGCGACCACCCTTCCGCTGCCCAGGGGGACACCCCGGCGCTGGTCAGTAAACTCCAGCAAATCATCCTCTTCTATCCCGTCGACCCTTCCGAGAGAGACCAGGACCCGCTCGAAACGCCGCTCCAGAACCACACCCTGCGGGACGATCACCGAAGTGATTCCAACCACGACGTCCCGGACAGCCCGAGTCACGCTGTCAACTCCGGAACGAAGGATCTGGCGTTGCAGAATCGTGGTACCTGTGGCGGGATCGGCCACCACAAGATCCAGGCGAATGGAATGGTCACGGTGATCCACTTCGAGAAAGACCGCACGGTCTGCGCCGGCACGGCGGGCGTCTGCCAGCGAGTCGGTGGTCACCGTCTTTTGTTCGAATATTCCCGCTACAACGATGTTCTGGGAGGTATTCAGGTACGTGGCCAGGTAATCGCTGATCCCCAGGGCGATCTCCGGCTCCAGGGTGGTTATGGACTGACCATAATGAAGAGTCACTGCTGTTCGCGGCCGCGGCGCGGTAAACTGGTCAACCTGCCAGCGTGTTGCCGGAAGGTCCCGCAAGGTGGGACGATAGCTTTCCAGCAACTCCCGCACTTCCCGTGAATCCTCACCAAGGCTCAACAAGAGATCCAGCTCCTGGACAAAGCGGCTGCGATATCCCTGCCGCAGATACAGATCCGCCAGTTGCCGACGCAACACCCGATCGAAGGGGTTCAGCTGCAGACCCCGACGGTACGCGCGTTCAGCCTGGCGATTCAGAAAGCGCTCCTCCAGAGCGGCTCCCAGGATGCGATACCTTAACGCCGCAGTTTCCCGTTCCGGAGACTGCAACGGGAGATCGAAGAACGCGCCTTCCCGGGCGATGCGGGCAATCTCGAAATCCGGACGGATACGAAGCGCTTCATTCCAGCTGAGTACCGCCCCGGCGCGGTCACCGGTCCGCGCAGCAAGAACACCACGACTGTACCAGGCGCGGTAGTTCCCATCGTCCAGGACGATCAATTGTTCGTAGTGGGTGCGGGCCTCGCCAGGTTTGTCCTGCAGAAGTGCTGCCCGGGCCAGCAGGAGCCACCCTTCTTCCATGGTGGGTGCAAGGCGAACCACGTTTCTGGCGTGCAGTTCCGCACGCCCGGGGTCGCCCGCTTCCAGGGCCCACCGCGCGGCAACAAGTTGCACCGAGGGGATATCGCTGTGATAGGTCAGCGCTGACGCCAGATATCGCCGTGCCGCCTCCTCTTCACCGCGGAGCAGGGAGAATTCCACCAGCGCGGAGAGCAGCAGCCTGTCCTCGGGAAACCGTCGCTCCAGATCCCGCAAGCTGCCCAGGGAGCGCTCCGAGAGGTTCTCTCCGGCGCTCTGAAGTACAGCCCGCCCGATCAGTGCGTCCCGATTGTACGGCTCCCGGCGCAGGATCTCCCGGTAGAGCTGTTGAGCTGCGGCGAAGTCCCCCTGTCTGACACGTACCCGTGCTTCCATCAGGTCCGTCGCCGTTGCCGGTGCCCGCAGACGTCGGGCGGCGGCCACACTGACCGCCGCTGACTCGAGCTCGCCAAGCCACAGCAGGGACTCTGCAAGACCCAGGTGGGCCCGGGCGAACTGAGGGTTGCCGGCGAGGGCCCGGCGAAACAGGTCTGCTGCGGTGATCAGACCGTTCCGGTCGTACACCGGTACGGCCCGACGAAGGTCCCGCTCCGCCTGTTCCACCAGCGCGGCGGGGGTGGCCTGCTGCTGCGCGCCGACCGGGGTAAGAGGGATCCACGCCACCAGGCAGATAATCCCGAAGGTGTGTATCCTATTGCTCAGGTTCATCGGGTGTTCCCGTTTCCCGTATGACGATCTTGATCGTGCGGATCTTGTGCCCTTCCATTTCCTGGATCACGAAATCAAGGTTTCCGTAACTGACTTTCTCGAATTTGACGGGAATCTTTCCGAAAAGGTCAAATACGAACCCCCCCAGGGTATCGTAGTCTTCGTTGGGCAGGTCCGTTCCGATCGTCTTCTCCAGATCCTCGATATTGACCCGGGCGTCGCAGAGGTACACCCGTTCGCCGATCTCGAGAATATCTTCCTGTTCGTTGTCGAACTCATCCTGGATATCGCCGACGATCTCTTCGATGATGTCTTCCATGCAGACCAGACCGGAGACGCCGCCATATTCGTCAACGGCCACGGCGATGTGCACGCGGCGACGCTTCATCTCCCGGAGCAGTCCGTCCAGGCGCTTGCTTTCAGGTACGAAGAACGCTTTCCGGAGGATCTTTTCAACGTGTATTTCCTCACCGTTGGTCAGATACTGCAACAGGTCTTTAGCGTAGAGCATGCCCACAACGTTGTCGATCGTCTCTTTGTAGACAGGAAATCGGGAGTGGCCTGTCTCGGCTATCCGCGACACCAGCTCTTCCCGATTCATATCCAGCCCGAGAAAAACGGAGTCTATTCGCGGCACCATGACTTCCTTGACGGTGGTGTCCGCCAACCCGTGAATCCCGCGAATCATCTCAACAATCTCCGCATTCAGCGACGTCGAGCTTGATTTCCGCTCGCGATTGAGGATCCGTTGTATGAGTCCCGGTGATTTCAAAACAGCCTCTCCTTGAGAGTACGCAGTATCTCTTCCTGTGTCTGTAACATCGGTTCGGAGTTCATCTCGTTCGTCCCGTGATCCATCCCGGCGAGGTGCAGGATCCCGTGTATCGTCACCCGACGAAGTTCTTCCTCGTAAGGAACACCGACTTCACCGGCTTGCTCCTCCACCCGGGGCAGACTGATGACAACGTCTCCCAGTACCTCCTCGCTGCCATCGTCGTCGCCGCCGAAGGAGAGTACATCCGTGGTCTCGTTCAGACCGCGATAGGTCGAGTTGAGGTTGGTCATGAACTGGTCGTCAGTAAGGAGAAAGGAGATCTCCCGATCACGGATGTTCAGGTGGCGCAGAACCGCTTCGATGTAGCGGGACAGCGCCGCTCCCCACGATGGAGGCTCCACCTGTTCGGCCCGGATATCCACGGTGTTTCCGCTGCTCTCATGCATGTTCATCATACGCCTGTACGATTCGTTGTACCAGTGCACTGCGCACTACATCTTTCCGGGTGAGGTGTACAACCCGGATGTCTTCCAGCCCCGCCAGGATTCCAGCTGCGTGGGCGAGGCCGCTCGCCTGTTTGCGAGGGAGATCCACCTGGGTGATGTCACCGGTCACGACGGCACGACTGTTCTCTCCCAATCTGGTCAGAAACATCTTCATCTGTTCCGGCGTTGTATTCTGCGCCTCATCGAGGATGACGTAGCAGTCCTTGAGGCTCCGCCCGCGCATGTACGCCAGGGGAGCAACCTCGATCAGGTTCTGTTCGTACAGTCGGCGTACCAGATCCGGAGAGATGAGTGACTCGATGGCGTCATACAGCGGACGAAGATAGGGATTGATCTTCTGGGCCAGATCACCAGGCAAAAACCCGAGGTTCTCCCCGGCCTCAACGACGGGACGGGTGATGACCAGCTTTCTTCGCCGCTTGGAGAGCAGCTCCTGCAGGGCGTGAGCAACTGCAAGATACGTCTTGCCGGTCCCGGCCGGTCCAATGAGAAACGTCAGGCTGTTTTCCCGCAGGCTCTCAAGGACAGCGACCTGGCCACCAGTTCGGGGAAAGACCCGGGTCTTGCTCAGGGGCAGATCCACCGAGTTGAGCCGAAACAACTCCGGTGACGTCTGGTCGTCACCGCTGAGCTGACGGTACAGGGCCCCGATCAGCCCCGGTTCGGGGTTGTGTCCACCCCGTACACATTGCACCAGTTCTGCGAGAAGATGCCGGAACCGCTCCTGCTCCTCTGTCCCTGCGGAGTCAAGATGCAACTCGTTACCACGCACCTTCACCGGCGCGGCAAAGAGTTCCTCCATGTGGGCGATGTTTCGATCATTGGCGCCGCATATCTTCTGAAGCACCGCAGTGTCAGACAGGACCAGCGTCGTATTAGCGGACAATCCTTCTCCTTATGATGGGCAAGTATAGAGAGAGCGTTCCGGGGTGGTCAAGAGAATCTTTATTCCGCAAACAGCACACTCCCGTCTTCCAGGCGCAACACCCGCTCCAGTTCCGTTATCGGACGCCACCGGACCATTATCACCGTGACACCGCTCCATTCGTACCGGGGAGTCCCCGTTTCACGCCGCAGCTCCGGGGCTCCGGTGTAGCGAATCGAGAGCTCCCAGTCCTGCAGGTCGTGGATCAGGGAGAAACTGAGCGTCTCAAGGTTGAAATTACTACGTTCACGAGACGAACGATCCAGGAAGCGAAGGCTGCTGGTGATATCTTCGATGAAGCTCCGGGAGGCCACACCCGCTTCATCGGCCAGCGCCGGAATATATTGATACAAACGGTCATTCCGGCTTCGGGCGGAGAGTTCGAAATTCAGAAAACGATGTATGTGCAACCGCATTCCGTAGTCGAGTACAATCGATCCGGCGGTAAACCGCAGCAGGTCAAAATCCAGGGATGCCCGTCCCCTGAGGGACAGCGCCACACGACGATACCACGCCGACAGGGTCTGTTCGCCGGCAAGGTCCATTCTCAAGCGGGTCCAGCGGAAGATACGTTCCGGTTCAAGGACCCACCCTTCGTCGGGAACAAGAGAAAAACCGGTTGTACGCTGCCCGGTCAGGGAAACCGCCAGCTGCCTCCAGGAGAGGGATGTACTGCTCTGGGTCAGTTCGGTTTCCTCAAGATCGTAGGACAGACGCTGGTCCAGGCGGAGGGTGTTGCTGAACAGCCCGAGCTGGTGGGTCTGGACCAGGGGATCACGAACCCATTGGTCATCTCTCTCACGAATACCACCGGCCAGCGTTGTGGTCATCGGTCCCGTCACCAGACGCAGGTTTCCCAGATAGGTGTGATCGCGGGGAGGTAAGTCAGACGTTGCGGTGAACGACTGCATCGCCTGCCACATCGGCCAGGACAGACGCCCCCGGGCCTGGTGCTGGGACACATCGTCCCGCTCCCAGCGTCCCCAGCTCTCATCCCAGACGGGGCGGTCGTCGTCCAGCTCCCGGAAAACCCGACGGTAGAGCCGCGAGTTCAGCGAGTATCGGAGGGAGCTCTCCCTGAGGGGCTCAACTGCCAGGAGTGGCAGTACTGTCACCTCGCTGGCCTGGGTAGCCACGAAGCTCCGGGAGCGATAGCTGTCCAGGAGAAGCCGCGCTTCCTCCGCTTCGTCCCTCTCAGTGGCGCTGTAGTCCAGAATCTGGTAGCGCTGATCGAGGTTGATGGTGCTGCGTCCACTGAGCAGGCGATCCCGGGCATTCGCCGTGAGCGACACTTGTCCGCGATTGGTGAACTGGGCGGTACTGTAGCGCCAGTCCATGGCCACGTCGCTGCCGCTCTTCCAATCGCTGTTATCGGTATAGCGATCGTAGCGGAATCCCGGCTGCAGGGAGTAGGAGATTGCAACCGAAGCGGGCTGTGTGCCCCCAGGGATGCCCGGAAACGACGAGAGGCGCTCTGGGAGGCGAAATGGCTGTTCATCGTCATCCGGTGATGTTCCATCTTCACTCTCCCAGGGCGACCGGATAGGAACCGCTTCACGGTCATCCTCACCTTCACCGCTGTCGTTGGAAGCTGCTGGTGCGGGGCGGCTGATCCCTGCTCTCCAGTTGAGCAGCGAACCCTGGATTCTCCCGGCCACCTCCGGGGCCACCATGGATTGCAGAAAGAAGAATCGCGACTCCGGCGACCGGTCGCTTTCCGGACGGGCAACAGCGGAAGCAAGCTGATCCTGCGCCACAGCACGGTCTCTCCACCTGAGCTGGGTCCGAACCGTGGACAGGGAAGCGCTCTGCACCCATGGATTCAGCGGCCGTACCACCGGGTTCCAGGCCAGTCCAAGAGTCCAGTCGTAGCTTGAACGAGCACCGACGGTGCTTTCACCGGGCAGTGAGTTCGGGTCCAGCAGAAACCCCCAATCCATGTTTTCCGAGCGGTTACCGAAATCCTGCAGAAAGTACGGGTCCGAGAGCATCATGAAATCCAGGGAAAGGGAGAGCGAACGCCAGCGGTGCGCCGCCCGGAGTTCCGACTCGTACCGAAAGGGAACGTCTTGCCCCAGGATTACCCCACTGTTCCAGTGACGCCGTGCTGCCCCGTCTTCAACGTAGAACGAGGTGTACTGATTCCCGTCGCGATAGATGTTTCGAGAGAATCCGAGGCCGAGGCGGCCATCCAGACGGTCAACCGTTCCCAGCCCCGGGAGTGACGCCGCCACTCCGGTGTAGAACCCCAGGGTGGTGTACACATCGGCCATGACCTTCAACTCCCACCCGGGAGGATCCTTCGGTGGCGGTGTATCCGGAATGCGCAGGAACAGCCCGCGAATTTCCCGTTCGGATTCGTCCGGGGCATCGGCGAGGCGCAGGATGGAAATGGGTGGGTCAGCGTCCTGGCGCTGACCGAACAGGTACGTCGTTGTCTGGATGAACGCGCCCTCCCGGGTGCGGGTACCGGCTACAGGATGGAAAAAGACTTTGTCACCGGGAATGAAAAAGAAGGGAAAGTAGAACACCGGGACCCGCCCGACCCGCAGCGTCGCATTGGAAATGGCCCACTCCCCGGGGGCGAGGATCCAGATCCGTCCCGCCCGGATGCTCCAGTTTGGAGGATCCGCAGGGGACGAGGTGACTGTCGCGTCGTCCACGACGATGATCTCCCCTTGCGATCGGGTTATCCTCCGGCCGTGAATCCGGAAGTCCAGGAGATCACCCTCGATCTCCTGGGCCGTCTCGGTGATGCCACTGATGAACACCCCTTCCCAGGATTCGATATTGAAGGATATGGAATGACCTCGAAAGAACTCGTCCCCCCCGGGGCGGCTGATCCGGTAGGTGACCGCACCGTCG
>SKHA01000003.1 GCA_007117185.1 Spirochaeta sp.
TATGTCAGACGGTGACAGAACTCACCGCAACCACCTTCTCGGTGGAGACCCTGGCGGTATCCCTGGCAAAGACGACCCTCGGTCGCCTGAACTCCGGATCGATGGTCAATCTGGAGCGGGCGGTGACCCCGGCTACCCGGCTGGGGGGGCACTTCGTGCAGGGCCACGTTGACGGCGTCGCTACCGTGCGCTCCGTCCGCACCGACGGCCCCAACGGGTACCTCCAGGTGGAGCTGCCCCGGGAACTGCAGCGGTATTGCGTCGCCGAGGGGTCCATCACCGTCGACGGGGTAAGTCTCACCATCGCGGAGCTGCAGGACCCCCTGGTTACCGTCAACGTGATACCCCTGACGTGGAACACCACCACCCTGTCACGGCGCCATCGCGGTGACCCCGTAAATATTGAAGTGGACATTCTTGGGCGATACGTGGAGCGACTGCTCTCGTTCAGGGATGAACCGACTCTCACTGCGGACAAACTCCGGCAGTGGGGATACTGAAAGAGGAGAGAACGACGATGCTTACCCTTGAGACGATGAAAACCGATCGCCAGGCGGCGATAACGCGGATCGAGGCTGCCCTTGAGGCGCTGCGGCAGGGGAGGATGATCATTGTGCGGGACGACCCCGGCCGGGAGAACGAAGGAGACCTGGTCTGCGCTGCCGACTACATCACCCCGGAGGTGATCACCACGATGGCGACATGGGGCCGTGGTTTGATTTGCCACGCTATCACCCCGGAGACAGCGAGACGGTTGCGTCTGGACGAGATGGTCCGGGAAAACAGCGACGTCCACGGCACGGCGTTCACCGTCAGCGTGGACGCCCTGGCGGGTACCACAACGGGCATATCCGCCGCCGACCGCGCCCTGACTGCCAGAGTTCTGGCGGACCCGGGGAGTACCGCCGCGGATTTTCGCAAGCCCGGACACCTCTTTCCCCTCATCGCCAGGGCCGGAGGGGTTTTGGAACGCCGGGGCCACACCGAGGCGGCGGTAGACCTGACCAGGCTTGCCGGACTCACCCCTTCCGGGGTGATCTGCGAGATTATGAACGACGACGGGACGATGCTCTGTGGTGAAGAGCTTGAGGGATTCGCCGATGAACGGGAATTCCCCCTGGTCTCCGTCTCTGATCTGATCACCTATCGGGACGTCCTTGGGGATATCGCGTTGAGTTCTTCCGGCACCACCCGCCTGCCCACCGAACACGGTGAGTTCATCTGTACGGTCTTTCGCAGCAGCGACCCAACTGCCCCGGAAGCGGTGCTCCTTGAGCATCCTGGAGTGGGGGAGGCAACCCCGCTGGTACGGATCCACTCGGAATGCCTTACCGGCGAGGCGTTTCACAGCACCCGTTGCGACTGCGGTGCTCAGCTGGAGGCGGCGATGGCGGGTATCGCCGAGGCGGGGGGTGCGTTGGTGTACCTCCGGCAGGAGGGGCGGGGGATCGGCCTCTTTGAGAAGATTCGCGCCTACGCTCTGCAGGACCAGGGAATGGATACGGTAGAGGCTAATCACGCCCTGGGCCACAGCACTGACTTGCGTCGTTTTGGAACGGCCACGGCGATTTTGCGTGACCGTGGATACCGGCGGGTGCGCCTGATGACCAACAACCCCGACAAACTCGCCACCGTTGCGGCGGCGGGAATTACGGTGGAAGAACGGATACCTCTGCACGTGGGGTACAGCGCAGAGAATAACACCTATCGCCGGACGAAGGAGATTCGTCTGGGACATTTCAGGGAGGAAGAGAGATGAAAGATTTCAGGACAATAGAAGGCGCTCTCAGCGCCGAAGGCATGTCAATTGGTATCGTGGTGGCGCGGTTCAACTCGTTTATAACCGAACGACTCCTGGAGGGAGCGGTGGACTGCCTGGTGCGCCACGGGGCGGAGGAACAGCAGCTCACGCTGGCCCGGGTTCCCGGGGCGTGGGAGATCCCCCTGGTGGCGGCGAAGATGGCTCGGTCCGGGAACTACCACGGGGTGATCTGCCTCGGGGCGGTGATTCGCGGGGGGACCCCCCATTTTGACTATGTCTCCGCCGAGGTGAGCAAGGGTGTCGCTGCGGCAAGTATGGAGACGGGGGTCCCGGTCACCTTCGGGGTCCTTACCACCGACTCGGTGGAGCAGGCAATCGAACGGGCGGGAACCAAGGCCGGCAACAAGGGGTGGGAGGCGGCGATCAGCGCGGTGGAGATGATCAGCCTTCTCCGGAAGCTCTGACCCTCCGGTCGTACTCCCGGCGTACCCGGGTGAGGGTGGTGCGCAGCCGTTCCTGCAGCGCATCCACCTTTCCATCCGGCCCGAGGACCAGCCGGGCCAGTTTTCCCTGCGCTTCCGGCTCGGTAGGAATCGCGTGGAGCTGCTGGTCGTCGTAGACCTGCAGGAAGTGCTCGATCCGGCGCAGGAACTGGTAGTCCTCCCGCAGCTCCGTCACCTTCCCGGTGTCCAGGATTCCCGCCTCCTCCAGGTGGCGCAACCCCAGCAGGGTGTTGCCCGTCATCAGGTGGGGGTAGAGGGTGTGGTGGAGCATCTGCAGCGCCTGCACCAGGAACTCGATGTCCCGGATCCCCCCCTCGCCGTTTTTAACGTCTGCACCGGAGGATTCGTCGTGGTACTGGGTCACCGCTCGCTGGCGCAGCTGACGGACGGTGGCCACGATCCGCTCGCGCCCGGCGGTTTGCAGGCGGGCGCTGGTAATCCGTTCCAGCTGCCGCATCACCTCAGCGCCCAGCTCGCGATCGCCGGCTATGGGGGCAAGCTTGATCGCCGCCTGGAGCTCCCACAGCTCCGCTTCGTCGCGGTAGTAGCGGTACAGCGTCTCGGTGCTGTAGACCAGACGCCCGGCGTTACCCCAGGGGCGCAGCCGCAGATCCACCCGGTAGGCCTGTCCGTCCCGGGTGTGGTCCGACAGGTCGCGAACGACCTGCCTGAACAGGCGTCCCAGCTGCTGTTCCTGATTCTCTTCGCCGGGGGTGCTCTCGTACACCGCCAGCAGGTCGATATCGGAGCTGTAGTTCAGCTCGTCGCCACCGAGTTTGCCGAACGCCAGGATACTCAGTCTGCCGGGGATCTCTCGTTGTACCTGCAGATACGCCTGATCCACCACCGCCCGGGCCAGGGCACTGATCTCCCGGACCACCTCGCGAAAGTCCTCGCCCAGACAGATGTCCCGTGTACCGATCCGCAGGATCTCCCGACGTCGAAAGCGACGCATCGTGTTCAGCCGTTCCAGGCGGTCCGGTTCGGCATCCAGCATCTGCTGCAGCTCCCGGGTCATCTCCTTCTCGTCACGCGGTTCGGCGATCACCGCAGGGTCGCTGATCCACTCCAGAAAGACGGGGTCACGAATGAGGGTTTCCGCGAGAAAGCGGCTGCCGGCGAAGATCTTCAGCATGATCTCCATCCGTCTGGGCTGGGCCAGGAGCTGGTGGAAGAAGCGCTGCCGATCGGTGACCTGTTCGGTAAAGCGCTCCCAGTTATTCAGAGCCATGTCGGGGTCGTCGCTGCGGCGCAGGTAGTCCCAGGCGAGCACCAGGAGGCGGGCGAACGTCTCTTTGTCCCCCCGGGAGGCCATGCGCCGCAGGTTGATGATCCCCCGGGCGGGGTTGCGGAACCCTGCCGCAGTGAGGATGCCGGCGCTCACTTCTTCGCTGAGAGTGTCCGAGAGGACCAGGTCCGCCGGATTGCCCCCTCCGCGCTGGGGCAGCGCTTCAAGTCCCATGTGGCGCTCCACAAACCCCCGTACCGCGGCAGTCTCCACCTCAAAGTCCACCCGCAGCTGGTCACTGGCGTTCAGTTCCGATGAATCCTCGTAACCCATCCGCCGGGCCAGGTGGAGAAACTCCACGGTGTTGTACTCCGGCAGAAAGAGATCCTGGGCGTTACCCCGAAGCATCCGCAGCCCGTTTATCAGACTACGAAGGAAACGATACGCTCTGATCATCCCCTCCGCTTCCTGCGGGTCGATCGTTCCGGCTTCAGAAAGCCCCATCAGCGTCGCGTGGATGCCCGGGTTTCGCAGCTGCCGGTTGGCCCCGCCGTGGGCGACCTGCAGAAGCTGCACGTTGTACTCCAGGTCCACCAGCGCCCCCGGGCTCATTTTGGCGTTGAGTCGCCCCTCCCCCGCGGTCTTCTCCTCAACCTGGCGTCGGCGGAGATCGCGAATCTCAGCGATATCGATTGTCTGGGCCTGGTAGAGCATCTGGTCGCGAATTTCGATGACCCGCCGTCCCAGGTCAGGGTCTCCCCCGATGGGGCGAAGGCGGATCAGCGCCAGCCGCTCGGCGCTGTGGGCGTCGCCGCCGGCTCCGTAGTAGGTGATGAACGTCTCCAGGTGGACTGCTCTGGGTCCGTCGTTTCCGTAGGGACGCAGGCGCAGGTCGATCTGGAAGATCCCCTCCCGTCGCGCTTCGATGAGATCGCTGACGCTCTGAACCAGACGTTCGAAGAACTCCCGGTTGGTGATGCTCTTGCGGTCTGTTTCGTCCGGGGATGCGGCGCCGTCGGTTGTGCCGTCGCCGTCGGTGGATCCGTGGTCGCTGTAGACGGTCATCAGTTCGATGTCCGAAGCGTATCCCAGGGCGCTGCCACCGAGTTTGCCGAGTCCGAAGACGGCGTAGTCGGTGGCCAGCCCGGCGGCGGTGCGGGGAATGCCGAAGCGTCTGGTCTGTTCCCGCCAGGCGATGCGATAGGCCGCGCGAACCACCACCTCGGCCAATCGGGTGAGTCGGTGGCTGAGGAAGAAGAAATCGCTGTTCCGTTTCAGGATGTGGTCCACGTCGACGAGGTACGATTCGTGATCTTTGAAGCGGTTGAGAATCCGGCGCTGCTCCTCCAGATCCTGCGTGTGGGAGAGCTGCTGCTCGAGTTTGGCTTCCAGCTCCTCGCTGGGGGTGCTGATCAGCCGCCGTGCGGTCTGGTCCGCCAGGAGAGGAAGAATCGCTTCATACTGAAGGCGGATGAAATCTTCCCAGAGAAAGTCGCTGGCTCCGAGAAGGCGCGCCAGGTCGCGCTGGGCGTCGGGGTCAGCAAGGAGGTGACGGATCTGGTCACCTGCACGGTCCCGGATCACTTGATGCACCAGCTCCTCGAAACGGGTGAACGCGCCCTTCGGGTCCGCCGCGCCACCCAGGGAGTGAGAAAACTGCTTGGTCACCAGGATGGACAGCTGCAGTCGTCGTCGTTCTTCCTGGTTGGTGATCACCTGGCCGTCGTTTCTGGTCACGTGAAAGACGTCACGGATGCGGTCGTCCCGGGTGTCGATCTCCACCGCACGTATGGAGATCTCCTGCATCGCCAGGGCGCTGGAAAGGGAGTAGAGGAAGAACGGTGTATCCTGGGAGGTGACGGTGATGCGGGTGGTGGTCTCCTCGTCGTCCAGGGAGATCTCGATGGGCAGCAGGGGTTCTGATTGATCCTGAGGCACCGATGGCGATCCCGCCGCCGGTGCTGATGCCGACCCGGCTTCCACTTCCACTTGGCGCCGGCGACGGTGCGCCCTGGCAACCTCCTCCATCACGGCGTTGCGAACCGCATCCGGATCCGGGATCTCGCGATAGAGTGGCGCCAGTATGCGGCACAGTTCCGCTTCAACGTCGGCGACCCATTGGGTGAAATTGCCCTGGACTACACCCCGGAAGGTGTCTTCAGCGTAGCCCTCGCTGTCGGTGGTGACCGTTCCGGCAAGGACGTTGAACCCGCGGGCGCCGAGAATACCGGTGATGGCGCTGAAGAGCCCCGGTGAATCCCGGGTGACCAGGGTGATGGTTCCCACTCCCTGGTCATCCACGCCGCTGTCTGTGACGATCAGGGGATGATCGGCACCGAGACGTCCCAGGAGTTCTTCAGGCTGTGGCACGGGCGGGATCCGTCACTTCCCCTTCCTGACAGGGTGGCAGAACGCGATATTTCTTAACAAACCCCGAGGGTCGATAGGTCATCTTGGATTGTCGCAGCCCCTGGTCGCCCAGATCCTGTTCGCGGTTGATCCACTGGTAGTGCCGGGGAAGGATGGCGGCAAACGCCTTGTTGATGAACTGATAGACTCCGCGATAGTCGTCCAGCCCTTTTTCGAAATGGACCACGAAGCTGCGGCCCTTCATCAGGGGTTCACCCAGGGTGTACGCTGCGGGGCGTCCCTCCACGTGGACGATATACCCCTCCAGGTCCAGCTCTTCCATCCGTTCCAGTGCCTCCCGACCGGCGGCGTAGTCGCTGCGGTCTTCCCGGGTGGACTGCCACTGCTCCAGAATCCACAGGGCGTCCTTCAGGAGATGAGGCTTCAGAGGCTGTTCGTCATACTGATAGTGATTCACGAACGCGTTTACGTGGTTGCGCTTCTTGTGGAACTTGCGTCCTTCCAGGTTCGCCAGGTCTTCCCTCAGATACAGGTAGTCGAAGTTGTCGCGATCCTCCTGGACCAGATAGCCCATCGCTTCCAGCTTGACCCAGCTGCGGTCAGCGTTGGATTCGCTGAGTCCCTTGATGTAGGAAAAACGCCGGACAAGTTCTCGAATCAGGTCTTCGTCTTCCGGGAGGCCGCAGGGGAGCATGCAGAACGACTTGCCCTCTTTCTCTCCGGTGATCAGGAGGATATCCCCCGGAAGCGTTGCCACGTGGTAGTTGTAGGTACCCCGAAAGAGGTACAACCCCGCGAAGGTGAACTCCGAAACCCCATCGGGCAGCATCGACAGGTGGGGGTGCATATGCTCCCTCATGGAGAGGTCGATCGGTGTGAGGTTCGGATACTGTGGTATTCCCATAGCGTTAATATACAGAAACTTGCGGGGTCTTATCAAACGTTCTACTATGTCGGGATGGATCTGAATACCTATTTCGACGTGATTCGAGAGGATGTAACAACGCGGTTTCTGCGGTACGTCCGTATACATACAACCAGCGACCGCCACAGCACCCACGCGCCCTCCACGGAACGGCAGTTCGATCTGGCCCGGGTCCTGCAGCAGGAGTTGCTTGATCTGGGTATCCCGGAGGTTGAGCTGACGGAGCACTGTTACGTGCTGGCGCGGCTGCCGGCGACGCCCGGCGTGGAGGCGGAGCCGGTGGCCCTTCTTGCACACATGGATACCGCACCGGATCTATCCGGGGAGTCGGTGAACCCACAGCTCCACCAAAACTACGACGGATCGGTGATCGATCTGGGTCACGGCTACTCCCTCGACCCCAGGGACTATCCCGCGCTGCGGGACTACCTCGGTGAGACGATAATCACCACCGACGGATCAACGCTTCTTGGCGCGGACGACAAAGCGGGGGTCGCCGAGATCATGGGCGCGCTCCGTTTCCTGGTGGACCATCCGGAGTTTTCTCACGGCGAGATCGAGGTGGTCTTTACCCCGGATGAAGAGATCGGCCGGGGAGTGGACAAGCTGCCCATGGAGTGGTTTCACAGCAAATTCGGCTTTACCCTTGATGGCAGTCGCGAGGGTAGCATCGAAGCAGAATGCTTCAGCGCGTGGTCCGCCCGTGTCACCATTGAAGGCTATGTGATCCACCCGGGGAGCGCGAAGAATCGTCTGGTAAACGCGGTCTCTCTGGCGGGGAAATTCCTTAGTGCTCTCCCTGGCGCGGAGACTCCCGAGGCCACGGATGGACGGGATGGATTCTACTGCCCCGTCGAAGTTCGTGGTGACTACGGGCAGGCGGTGATCGACCTGATCATCCGCGACTTCGACCGGAATGAGGTTCAGCGACGTATTGGTGTCCTGGAGCAGATCGCCCGAAGTCTGGAGGCGGCGTACCCGCGGGCCCGAATCGAGGTCACCTCGCAGCAACAGTATTTGAACATGTTCGACCGCATCTCTGAGCACCCCTTTCTGATCGAACTGCTGCAGGCGGCGGTCCGTGCCACAGGTCTGGAACCGGTGATGGAACCGATCCGCGGGGGCACCGACGGAGCGCGCCTCACCGAGATGGGCCTGCCCACGCCAAACCTCTTCGCCGGGGGCCACAATTTCCACGGCCGCTTCGAATGGATAGCTGTCCCAGCCCTCGTCCGCGCCACCGCCACAATCCTGAATCTGGTAAAACTCTGGGTCGAAAAGGGGCAGTAATCACCAGCCTGTTGAAGAAGCCACAGCATCACCCGGGACAGTAATAAGATAGGAGGCTATCGGGCTGTTTGCAGCGATTCATCGCCGCAGCATGCCCGTTCTGCCGCTCATCGA
>SKHA01000013.1 GCA_007117185.1 Spirochaeta sp.
CCCCTCCTGCAGGCGCTCGGGGGAGATCGCGCGGCCCCGTTCGATCAGTTCCCGGCTCCGGGGGTGGTAGAGATCCCGGTGGCGACCATACCAGCCGCTGTGGACCGCGGCAAACTCCGCGGCGATCATCTCCTGGTGCAGACCGTTGATCTTCTCGATATCCTTGAAAAGCTGTACCTCCTGGACGTGGACACCCAGCCCGCGCAGGCGCTCTATCACTGCCTCCATCGCGGTTGCAGCTTCCGGGTCTGCCTGCTCGGAGTATTCGTCGTGAGGGACAAGGACGGTCACCGGCCCCCGGCGGGTGGCGGCTTCCGGCGGGGAGCCCTTCCAGTCTGACACGAGAGCGCCCGCCGCCGCGGTAAGGGTCTCAACGGTCCGGGCGATCACCCCCACGTGGTCAGCGCTGCTGGAGAAGGGGACAACCCCGGTGGTAGAGATGCGTCCAAACGAGGGCTTGTACCCGGCGACGCCGCAAAACGTTGCCGGCCGGGAGATGGAACCGATGGTCTGGGTTCCCAACGCCAGATCGCAGTACCCGGCGGCCACGGCGGCGGCGGACCCGCTGGATGACCCTCCGGGGGTGTGTTGGAGGTTCAGGGGGTTGGCGGTGGGGCCCGGGCCGAAATAGGCAAACTCCGTTGTCACCGTCTTGGCCAGTACCAGCGCCCCCGCGTCCCGAAGCAACCTGACACTGCTGGCGTCACCGCCGTTTTCCGCAGCGGGAAGACCGGCGGCTTCCGGTTCCAGAAATACCTCAGGGGGCAGGGCGGAACCGGCGCGGGTGGGGAACCCCGCAGCGTGAAAGATGTCCTTCACCCCCACCAGGGCACCGAAGAGGGGCGGGCGGGTGGCTTCATCGGGCCAGCGAGCCTCAAGCTCTCTGATCTCGGCGTGCAGCCGCTGTCGGCGCTGCTTCGGCGTCTCATCCGCCAGGAGGGCGTGGACCCCCTTCTCGTGCTCTTCTATCTGCGCCAGCGCCGCGTCGATGCGCGCGATCAGGTTTTTGGTCGTCACACCGGCCATCACACTACCCCCTGGTCGTGCAGCCCTTCAATCGCTGCAGCGTCGTAGCCGAGTCCCTCAAGAACCTGCCGGGTGTGCTCCCCCAGCTCCGGGACGGGTGGGCGCACCGTGGTGTCCTCCATACCGGACATCTTGATGGGGTTGCCCGCTACCTGCACCGTTCCGGCGATGGCGTCCTCTACTGTGGCGACCATCTTTCGCGCCTGGACCTGTCGGTTCTGCAGTACCTGTTCAATTTTGTTGATTCGGCTGTGGGGGATCCCGGCGCTTGAGAAGAGGCTCAACCACTCCCCAACTGTCTTTTGGGCAAAGAGGGGGTCCAGCAGCTCGTTCAGCGCCGTCAGATTCTCCGTTCGCTTCTGGTTGGTTTCAAAACGGGGGTCCGAAGCGAGGTCATTCCGGCCGACGGTCTTGCAGAACGTCTGCCACAGCGAATCGTTACCGATGGCGATCACCAGCCAGTCGTCCTTGCCGCGATACGCCTGGAAGGGGCTGATGGTGGGGTGGCGGTTTCCCAGGGGTTCTGGGTTCTTGCCGTCCACCTGGTAGCGGGCCAGGGCGTTCTCCAGAATCGCCACCTGGCAGTCCAGCATCGCCACGTCCACCTTCTGGCCGAGGCCGGTGGTGTTGCGCTGGTGCAGCGCCGCCAGGACGCCCACCATATTGAAGAGCCCCGCCCCGATGTCGCCGATGGAACAACCCACCCGCGTGGGGGGCTGCCCGGGCCAGCCGGTAACGCTCATCAGCCCGCCCTCGGCCTGAGCGAGAATGTCGTAGGCGGGCTTGGTGCTCTCCGGGCCCGAGTGCCCGTACCCTGAGGAGACAGCGTATATCAGACGAGGGTTGATCCTGTGCAGCTCCTCCCACCCGAGGCCCAGCTTCTCCATCACCCCGGGGCGAAAGTTCTCCACCAGAATGTCGTGTTCCTGTACCAGGCGGCGCAGGATCTTCTTGCCCTCTTCTGTTTTGAGGTTGAGGGTCATGGAGCGCTTGCCGCGGTTGATGCTGACAAAGTAGAGGCTGCGACCGTTCTTGAAAGGTCCGAAATGGCGCGAGTCGTCACCGACGCCGGGCATCTCCACCTTCAGAACTTCAGCTCCCAGATCTGCCAGGAGCATCGTTGTGTAAGGGCCCGCCAGGACACGGGTCATATCCAGTACCTTGATACCGGCAAGGGGTGCCGTGGATGTGTCTGTTGTGTTCATCGTGGTGGTAGTATACACCAGATCGGGTGCTACCGGAACGCCTCACCACCGGGGAAATTCAGCCGCCGCCTGGCTACCGCCTCGCTGAATTTGGCGTAGCGCACCGTGGCGGTACTGAAGAGGGTGCCGTCGGCACCGCTGATCGTTACTGTCATGGTCACCTCTTTTTCCGACTCCTCGGAGGCAACCGCCACCAGATGAAAGGGTCCGTTCTCCGTGTTTGCCGGGGCGGAGTAGACGATGGAGAGATCCCGGGTGACCCCGGCGGTGCCTCGCAGGGCGTGAAGAAACCACCCTCCCATCTCGTCTGCCAGCGTCGCCTGAATTCCCCCGTGGATCACCCCGGGGTAGCCCTCCAGTTCCTGCCGGGGCTCCCAGGTGCTGTGCAGCGCCTCGCCTTCAACGGTGAAGCTCATCCGCAGCCCCACGCTGCTGCGGGGGTCGCAACCGAAGCAGTGGTACCGCTCAGAATCGGCGTAAGGGTTGGGAACCGGTCGTTTCGTGCTCATTCGGTAAGTATACCAAATTGTGCCTTTCTTCCCACCCGTGATATAGTCCCGCCGGTGAACGACGTTATCCTGAGTCTGACCGGCGTATCCAAGATCTATCCCGGGACGGTGGCGCTGCATAACGTGGATCTCGAGGTTGTGCGCGGCGAGACCCACGGGATCATCGGCAAGAACGGCGCCGGCAAGAGCACCCTGGTGGGGATCGTAGCGGGGTTGGTCAAGCCGACAACCGGAACGTTCGCCATCAACGGCAGGAGCTACCACGACCTCTCCCGGATCGCCTCGCGACAGGAGCGCGTCTCCATCGTGCCCCAGGAACCGCAGCTGGTCGAGAACGCCACCATCGCTGAAAACCTCTTTCTACCGGATTACCCGGTGAAACGCGGCGGTCTGGCGGTGGACTGGAAACGCCTCTTCCAGCGCGGCCAGGAGGTCCTCGACCGCAGCGACCTCGCTCTGAAAGCGCACACCCTGGTGGGCGACCTGGGGGTGGGGCTGCAGCAGATCATCATGATGCTCAAAGCGAGCTACGTGGAAGACTCGCAGATCATCATTCTCGACGAGGCGTTTGCCTCCCTCTCGGAGCGGGAGGAGCAGATCTTCTTCCGGATCATGCGGGAGCGTCGGCAGGCGGGGTGTACCATCCTGCACATCTCCCACCGCATCGACGAGCTGCTGCAGGTCTGCGATCGGATGACGGTGCTCCGGGACGGTCACTCCGTGGCTACCGTCCACCGGGACGAGGTGGATCACCGCTCCCTGGCGGCGCTGATCGTGGGCGGGGCGGGAGCTGCGACAGTCGCCCCGGGGGTCTCCAGCGCGACCTCGCCACCAGCCGCACCGCCTGCTGCAGGGGTCTCCCTCTGGCCGGTAGAGCTTTCCGTTGAGGGTTTCTCCCGGGCGGGGGCGTTCCGCGTTATCACCTTCAGCGTGCGCAAGGGTGAGATTCTGGGCATCGCCGGGCTGATCGGTAGCGGTCGCACCGAGGTGATGAAGGCGATCATCGGGTTGGATCGCGCCGACGCCGGCACGATCCGCCGGGGCGACTCCGCCGCGCCGGCGGAGTCGATTCGCAGCCCCAAAGAGGCGCTGCAGCGGGGTATCGTCTACCTCCCGGAGGAGCGCGACGCCGAGGGGCTGGTCGACGGGATGTCCGTCAAATCCAACACCGTCATGAGCGCGCTGAAGCGGATTACCCGGGGGCTTTTCCTCAACCGCCCGGCAGAGCGCACCCTGGTGGGAGACCTGCGGGAGCGCCTTGAGATCAAGTACGCGTCCATGGATCAGGAAGTGCGGGAGCTGAGCGGGGGAAATCGCCAGAAAGTTGTGGTCTCCCGGGTTTTCTCCACCGAACCGGCGGTCTATCTGCTGGACGAACCCACCAAGGGAATCGATATCGCCGCCCGGGAAGGACTGTTGCGGATCATTCGGGACGAGCTGGCCCGGGATGCGGCAGTGGTGATGACCGCGCCGGGGCTGGAAGAGCTGATGCGCCTGAGTGACCGCATCGTGGTGCTGCACCGGGGCGAGCTGGTAGCGGAGTTCCAGGGCCCGGATTACCGGGAGGAGGAGATCTTCCAGGCGATGCAGGGGGCTTCCCGGCAAGGCGCTGCACCTCAGGGCGCTACCATTCACAAGACCACAGAAAAGGAATCAATACAAACATGAAACGAAGCACCTCACTTCAGCTCCTTCTTATTGATAATCTCATCTGGGTGCTGGTAGCCCTCTTCTTTGTGGTCAACGCGGTCTTCACGCCGCGTTTTGCCAGCTATCGCAACGTGGTGAATATCCTCTATCACTCGGCGATCATGAGCCTGCTGGTGCTCGGGCAGGGGCTGGTCCTGATCAACGGCAAGCTGGACCTCTCCATCGAATCCACCCTGGGGTTTGCTCCGGGAATTGCGATGCTCCTGTCTATGCGCATCGCCCCCGAGCTGGTGGGTCCCGGGACGGCGATCCTCATCACCCTGCTCATCGGCGCCGCCCTGGGGTGGTTCAACGGGTTCTGCATCGCCCGGCTCAAAATCAACCCCCTGCTGCAGACCCTGGCAACGATGATCATGATTCGGGGGATCCTGCTGTATATCTTTCCCTTTTCCCTCTTTCCGCTGGATCCGGTGTATCGCTTCGCCGGGGCGGGGCGGCTGCCGGGAAACATACCGGTGGCAGTGCCGCTGGTACTGGTGATCTTTCTGATCCTGAACATAGGGCTGCAGCACACCCCCTTCGGCCGCCGTTTCGTCTCTACCGGTGGCAACCCCCGGGCCAGTTATGTGGCGGGGATCAACGTAGACCGTATGACCGTTGCCGCCTACGTGATCGCTGGAGTCCTGGCGGCGATGGCGGGGATGATCGCCGCGGGTCGGCAGGGTTCCGTGTCCAACGCCATGGGCGAGGGAATGGTGCTGCTCTCCTTCGCGGGTGCGCTCATGGGCGGGGCCAGCCTCCACGGCGGCAAGGGTACTCCCCTGGGAATGCTTGGCGGGGCACTGCTGCTGGGGATGTTCTCCAACTCCCTCAACCTGCTGGGGGTAGGGCCCAGCCTGATCTACGCTTCCAAAGGGGCGTTGATTTTTCTGGCACTGCTCCTTGATCGCAGCCGCAGCCGCTGGCGGTCGGAGCTGCTGCACCGGGAACAGATGGAGACGCTTGCCATCGGGAGCTGATCCGTTGCATACATAGTTTATACAAGGAGGTTGTATACTTATGAACAACATTGGACGAAGAACTGTTGTCACCCTGGTGGCACTGACCTTGACTGTGGGGACGTTGATGCCCCTGTTTGCCGGAGGTGGTCGCGAGCGGGCACCACAGCAGATGACCTTCGGGATGGTGATCAAGTACCCCGGCACGCCCTACATTGAGGCGTTCATCTACGCCGCCCAGGCAGCGTCGGAGGAGCTGGGAGTCCGCCTGATCGTTCGCGACGGCGAAGGCGATGCCCAGACGATCATGAATCACATGGATACCTTCATCGTCGAGGAGATCGACGGCTTCATCATGGCCGGCGCTGTCGACCAGCAGGCGATCGTCCCCGGAGTGATGATGCTCAACGACGCAGGCATCCCGGTGGTGGCCATCGACACCAGCCCTGAAGGCGGCAAGGTGGACTATTTCATTACCGCTGATGTGGCCGTTCAGACTGCTCGTGCAGCTGAGGCGTTCATCGAGGATGTTCGTGCCCGCCACGGCGGACAGGTTCCCTCGGGAGTGGTGATCGAGATAACCGGAGATGTCCGCGACATGTATACCCGCACCGCCAACGAGGGGTTCATGTCCGTCCTGGGTCAGTATCCCCAGCTGCGGGTGGTATCCGGCGACGGCCAGTGGAACAATATCGACGCGCACGACCGGACTACGGACCTGCTCACCCGTCACGGCGACGATGTGGTGGGAATCTACGTGCAGACCCCGGACATCATGGGACCCGGTGTGGTGGAGGCGGTGCGCGGCGCCGGACTCAACCCGCGGGATTTCAGCATTACCGGTACGTGGATGGGCCCGGAAGGGCAGGAACTGATCCGGGATGGCGATGTTCTGGGAATTGTGGCGATGCCCGCGTACGCTCCGGCGCGCATGGCGGTGGAGCTGCTGCACAAGCTGGCTACCGGTCAGGCAGTACCCCAGGCGGGAGATGTGCTTACCGACGCCGAGGCGCTCTGGTCTCCAGCAACGGTCACCCGAAGTCCCTTCGCGGATGGTCTCGTTATCGAAATGCAGGCACCGATTGTGCCCCTTGAGGTGGGTGTGGAAGATCCCCGCCTGTGGGAAAACCGGCTGCAGCACCTCTGGTAAGTTCCTGCGGTGCTTCACCTTCCTGTCCGCTGGCTGCTGACTCCTGATGGTCCGTGGCAGGAGACCGTCGCAGAGATCGAAGCCGCCGCGGCACGTCGCGGCGGCGGACCGGCGGGGGGGGTGATGGTCAGCGTCTGGGATGGCTCGGCCGGTCCGGAGGTCGCTCCGCTGCCGCATGAGGGGCCGCTGCTGCTGCTCGGGGGCGGGCCCTTCGCGCGGTTTGCTCGTCCTGCGGCGGCCCACCTCTTTTCGCCGACGGCACCGGAGCTTTGGGCGGCGATCCTGGCACTGGCGCAGGGTTTTTCACTACTTGCCCCGGAACGAAACACATCGATAATCAGTACCGCCGAGACTCGGCGAAACGATCCGCTCCCGCGGCAGGTGACGGTGCGGGAGCAGCAGGTCCTGGAATGTATCGCCCGGGGGCTGCCGAACAAAGCAATCGCGGTTGAACTGGAAATTGGTCTGGGCACGGTCAAATTCCACCTGTCGCACCTGATGGAGAAGTTCGCCGTCCAGAACCGCGCCGAACTGGTGATGGCGGCGGCACGGGAAGGCTACCTCACGGTATAGTTCCTGTCCACCGCCGTGTAACTCCTGCCGGACCCGGGTCATCCGGCCAGGGAATACCGGCCGAAAAGCCGGCTGGTCGCCCGCTGCCGCTCCGGCTATTCTTTGTTCATGAAACTGTACGAACTTTCCCAGGAGATTGCGGAGTTGTACCGGAAGATCCGCCACGGCGTGGTGCGGGTGCGACAGCTGGATGAAGCCGGTGAGGTCATCGCGGAGGCAAGTGGCACGCTGTGGACGCAGGCGGGGATCATCGTCACCGTATCCCATCCCTTCGACGACCCGGAGCGGATCGTGGTGATCCACGGAGACGACGCTCCGGTGACAGCCACGGCACGCGGCTGGGATAACCGTTACGACCTTGCAGTGCTGGAAGTGGAAGGTACCAGTCTCTCGGCGTGGACCGACTGGACGGAACTGGAGACGGTCAACCCCGGCGAACTGGTCTTCTCGTTGGGGTACGGGGAGATCCGACCGGGTATGGTGAGCCGAATGGTTCCGGAAGCGGTGAATCGCTGGGGGGGCGTGCTGAAACCGCGGGTAGAGGTGGATGGAACACTTGGTCCGACTCAGGCCGGTGGGCCTCTGGTGAACAGCGCGGGTCGCTTCGTGGGTGTGAACAGTCCCGCCCCGGACTGCGGCGGCCAGACGGTGAGCTATGGCCAGCTGCAGAACCTGGTGCAGGAACTGTTGCTGCGGGGCAACCCGCAGCCGGCGTACCTGGGGGTGCGCACCGCTCCGGCGCAGACAGCTGACGGGCGGCGCGGAGTGGTGGTAACCCAGGTTGATGCGGGAAGCCCCGCGGAAGCCGCAGGAATATGCACCGGGGACGTACTGCTCACTGCCGCGGGGCGGCAGTTGGTGCATCCGCACCGGCTCTTTCTCCTGCTGCGTACGATGAAGGCGGGGGATGCGCTGGAGCTACGGGTGCGTCGTACCGGCGCGGAGCAGACACTATCCGCCACGCTCGCTGGAATCGGTCCCAACCACGAGGGGTGAAGGGGCTGCGGCGGAAAAAAAAGAGCGCCCCCGGGGTTTAAACCC
>SKHA01000368.1 GCA_007117185.1 Spirochaeta sp.
CCGGATCCACACTTCCTTACCCGGGCCGCCGCCGTCCATGGCGTAAAGGACGCCGCCGTCCACCTCGTGACGATCCATCCCCAGCAGCTGCTGCAAGATGGGGTCCAGCTGATCAACCCGGGGAACTTCCAGCTCCACCGCATGGAAACCGCGAATAGCGTCTTCTTCGGGGACACCGCCCCCCGACCAGAATACTCCCGGTTCCGGCGCTCCATCGTCCGGAACGAGGGCCAGGGGCTGACCTTCAGGGTCGGCAAAGCGGAGAACCTGCCGTTCCAGGTACTCAACTGGCTCATCTACCGTCACCCCTGCTTCGGAGAGGCGACGATACCAGTAGTCCAGGGATTCCAGCCGGGGGACCCGAAAGACGGTGCGGGAGATTCTATCCGTCCCTGGTCGTGCGTTGCCGGCCTGGGGCCAGTCGAAGAAGGTGATATCCGTGCCGGGAGACCCTTCCGCGTCAGCGTAGAAAAGATGATACGCCGACGTGTCGTCCTGGTTGACTGTCTTCTTTACCAGCCGCAACCCGAGAACGGTTGTGTAGAACCGGTAGTTCAGCGGGGCGTCCCCGGTAATGGAGGTGACGTGGTGTAACCCGTGCAATGTTAACATTCGTCAAAGGTACAAACTTCCGGTCGGATCGGAAAGGTCTGTTCAGAATGGGAAAAAACTGTCTGCTTCGTGTATACTATGGCCAGTGCACGTATCTGATCTGGAAGCGTTACTGGACAACCTGAACTCTCCCGTTGCGCTGGTTGACCCGCGCAACATGTTGGTTTTCACCAATCGGCCGTTTCGGGAGGCCCTGATCCCGACTGCCCGGGAGGAGGTGGCCGGGGTGGTCTCGGAGTTGCTTCCCCTGGCAGCGCTGCTGGAAGAGTGTCGCCGCAACGGAGAAGACTGTTCGGCGGTGATGTCGTTACCGTTCATGAACAGTCACCAGCCGGTGCTGGTACGCCTGGCCCCGCTGGCACCTGAAGACCCGGCTACCCTGACGGCGTTGTACCTTGAGAAACCACCCCGGCAAAACGCGCTGCAGGACCCCACAACAGGGCTTCTCAACCGACATTCCCTGAGGGAGATTACTGAGCGAGAACTGGCCCGGGCAAAGCGGGAAGGCACCCCGCTGGCGCTCCTGTTCGTAATGCTCCACAACTTCAAGCAGATTAACCAGTATCACGGTCACCACGTGGGGGACCTCCTCCTTGAGAACACCGGTATCCGCTGCCGCGAGGTTGTCCGCCTGACAGACAGCGTGTTTCGCTGGGAGGGCACAAATCTGGTGGTCCTGCTGCCCAGCCTGGCCAACAACCTGGATGTAGCGATCGTAGCGGAAAAGCTCTACGAGGCAGCCACCATGCCCTACCGCTTCAGGGATCTGGACATCGCCCCGGGATGCCACATCGGGGTAGCCCTCTTTCCTTCTGATGGAACAACCTTTGAGGATCTGCTGAACAGCGCAAACTCCGCGGTCATCGAGGCTGAGCAGCAACAGGAACACTATCTGATCTATGAACGTACCGTCCACGATGCGGCGGTTGAACGGCTGCTGATGAAGACAGGGATACAGCGGGGCTTCGCCAATGGCGAGTTCATGCTCTTCTTTCAGCCAATCGTCGACCGTGACGGGGTACCTCGAGGCGGGGAGGCCCTTATCCGCTGGCAGCATCCTACCCGGGGAACCCTTGCTCCAGGGGTCTTTCTGGCGATCGCCGAGGAGAGCCAGTTGATCACCCTGATTGATAAAGTTGCCCTGTACTCGGCGTGCCGGTGCCTGGCCGAGTGGGCCCTGCCGAATGACTTCTTCCTGACCCTCAACGTCAGCGCCCAGACCCTGGCCGACGGAACCCTTCCCGGGCTCATCACCCACGCGATGGAGGACGCCGGTCTGAAGGATCCTTCGTCCCTGCGGCTGGAGCTGACTGAAAGTCAGCTTCTGACCCACTTCACCGTTGCCCAGTCCGTTCTTGAGGAGCTGGCAAAGATGGGAGTGGAAACGTGGATCGATGATTTCGGCACCGGCCAGTCATCACTGTCCTATCTGAAGCGATTGCCGGTGACCACAGTCAAGGTTGACCGGGAGTTTATCCAGGATCTGATCACCCACCGGGAAGACCTGACCTATCTGGAGACGATCACCGCGACAATTCGCGCCCGGAAGAAACGCATCGTCATCGAAGGGGTTGCCTCGGAGGACCACTACCAGATCCTTGCGGGCATCGAGACGGACTATCTGCAGGGCTACCACTTCGGGGTCCCCACCACGGCAGAGGAGTTTGTGCGCCTCTTTCGATAGCGGCAATGCCTCCTCTCCCACCGTCGCGCGTTCGGCAGGTCCGACGTTCCGTCTTTCCGTCTGAACGAGATCGTCAGAACGAGATCGATACCGTCCCGCGCAGCGTATCCAGATTGGTGCTCTCAATGGAAAGACGTACCGGATCTACCGGCCGGAACACAAGCCCTGCGCCGACGTAGTGGTTGTCCCGCCACAGATCCCGGGAACCTACCAGATTCACACTGATGGCGTCTTCGATTGCCCGCCATAAGGGGTACCACCCGAATCGGGCCTGTATCGCGTCGCGTCCGGCATACACGCCATAACGGGTGTGAGCCCACTCGGGAATGAGAATATCGTATACAACGAAGGGGCCCGGCAGCCACTCACCGGAATCAAACCAGTCGGTGTCGTCGCTGCCTCCGATTCCGGCAGTTACGAAGCCTCCCAGACTCAACGTCGAGCTGGTGGTCCAGCCAACACGGCGCAGCAGCTGCACCATCAGCCGGGCATCAGCGGACAGCGCGATCCTCTGGCCCTCCTCGGGCACGGTCACATCAACTGCGCCCCCCAGAAGCAGTACATTCCAGAAGGCAAAATCGAGGGAGCCGTCCACAGAATAACGGGAGTCACTGTAGTTGCCGGAAAGGGTCAGTTCCATGTTGTCCGGAATGTACCCGGTGGGGAGGGTGCGGATACGGGAGGACATACTCTTGTACAGGTAGTCCCGGTGGCGGTCGGCACGCATGCGGCGGTCCGCCTGCCGTACCTGCTCGCGCAGCTCTTCCAGCTGAATCTCCTCCTGCCTTCGCTCCGCCGCGGCACGTTCGTCTTCAAGACGCTGTACTTCCCGTTGCCGGTTCACCTCGGACATCGTCGCCATGGTAGCTATCCACTGCTGCAGGCGGCGCTCATATTCCTCCTGGGTGGATCGATACAGCGCATACACCACGCGGGTTCGCGGATCGGTCCAGACCTCCGGGGTAAGACCGGAGATTATCGCCTGACTGCGAACATCTGATTCGATACGGAAGGCAAAGCTTTCCTGCCCGTCATCGCCCTCCTGGCGCTCCATCACCCGCGCCTCAACCTCGGTTGACACGTTGGCGGCGTACTCTACAGCCGCTGCAGCCAGGGCTTCCTCCCGGGTGGAGCCGGTGCCCACACCGACATAGCCGGTACCTTCCGGGCCGGGGTACAGCTCGCGATACAGGCCGTCCATGATGAGCTGCGCCCACTCGGGAACAACAACCTCTTCCGGCGGTGGAGCAGGTTCGTCCCGGGAACGTTCAAACAGACCTGCCGCACTGACTGTAGCCGGCACCAAGACAGCAACGAGAACCAGACCGATAACCACCACCAGACGCCGCGTTTTCATAATCATCTCCCTTCTCTGTGGTAATGCACTCGTTTCACATTGTCAACGTCTCTGATTATTCCTATTGTGTATTTACTGACTATGGAAAATACACACACTACCCGGCTGTGGCCCGGGCGCCCGTACCCTCTCGGAGCCAACTGGGACGGCAGTGGCACCAATTTTGCACTCTTTTCCGCCCACGCTGAACGGGTTGATCTTTGCCTGTTTGACGAAACCGGCACCAGCGAGATCGCCCGGATCACCCTGCCAGAGTTCACCCACGAGATCTGGCATGGGTATCTGCCCGACGTTCGTCCGGGACAACGTTACGGATATCGTGTCCACGGGCCCTACGACCCCTCGGCTGGTCACCGTTTCAACCACAACAAGCTTCTGATCGATCCGTACGCCCGGGCACTGAAGGGCGAACTGATCTGGGACGACGCGCTGTTCGGTTATGTCGTCGGGTCCGAGGATGAGGACCTCTCCTTCGATGAGCGGGACAGCGCTCCGTTCATTCCCAAGGGCGTGGTGGTCGATACCGCCTTCACCTGGGGACGGAGCCCCAAACCGGCGACCCCCTGGGATCGCACCATCATCTACGAACTGCACCCCCGGGGTTATACCATGCGGCACCCCGCCGTTCCGGATGCCCTGAAGGGAACGTTCAGCGCCCTGGCCACCCCGCAGATCCCGGACTACCTGCAGGACCTGGGGGTCACCGCGGTGGAGCTGCTGCCGGTACACGCGTTTGTTCGAGACCACCATCTTGCGGACAAGGGGCTGACGAACTTCTGGGGCTACAACACCATCGCGTTCTTTGCCCCTGACCCGGCGTACCTGGCCGGTGGTGAGATTCGCGACTTCAAGAGTTTTGTTCAGGTCATGCACGATCAACAGATCGAGGTGATCCTGGACGTGGTCTACAACCATACCGCTGAGGGAAACCACCTCGGCCCAACCCTCTCATTCCGGGGAATCGACAACCTCTCCTACTACTACCTCATGGACGACGACCGCCGGTACTACAACGACTTCACCGGAACGGGAAACGCTCTGGAGCTGCGGCACCCCCAGGTCCTCCGAATGGTCACCGACTCCCTGCGCTACTGGACAGAAGAGATGCAGGTGGACGGCTTCCGCTTCGACCTGGCCACAACCCTGGCCCGGGTCTACGGCGAGTACCGGGAAAACGCCGGCTTTCTGGACACGATCGCCCAGGACCCCACCCTTTCTGCGGTTAAACTGATCGCCGAACCCTGGGACACCGGCCCCGGGGGCTACCAGGTAGGCAGCTTCCCCCCCGGCTGGAGCGAGTGGAACGACAAGTACCGCGATACGGTGCGTCGGTTCTGGAAGGGAGACCCCGGTCTGCTCGGTGAGTTTGCCTCGCGGCTCTCCGGGTCCAGCGATATCTATAACCGTCGCGGCCGCCGTCCCTGGGCAAGTGTCAACTTCATCACTGCCCACGATGGTTTCACCCTTCTGGACCTGGTCAGCTACAACGAAAAACATAATCACGAGAACGGCGAAGAGAACCGGGACGGATCGGACAACAACAACAGCTGGAACTGCGGGGCGGAGGGACCCACCGAGGACCTGGAGATCAGGGCCCTCAGGTCGCGACAGATGAGAAATATGCTGACCACCCTTCTGGTGAGCAGCGGCGTCCCCATGATCACCGCCGGAGACGAACTGGGGCGCAGCCAGGGGGGCAACAACAACCCCTACTGTCAGGACAACGAAACCAGCTGGATACCCTGGGATGACCCGTCCCTCATCGACCAGGAGCTGCTCCTGTTCACCCAGAGCCTGATCGCGCTGCGCCGGGATCACATCGTCTTCCGGCGATCCAGATTCTACCACGGTGGCGTCATTCCCGGGACTGAGGTGAAAGACGTCTCGTGGATTCACCCCTCCGGACGGGAGATGGAGGATCAGGACTGGGGCAGCGGATCCCTGGCCACCCTGACGGCGCTTATTCGCGGCGAAGCGGGAAGCAGATTCCTCACTGAAGAGGGCGAGCCGGAGCCTGACGATTCGTTCCTGGTCATTCTGCACAGCGGACACAAGTCCACGCGGGTAACCGCCCCGCAACTGAGCGCCACCGGGCGCTGGCGGGAGGAGATCTGCACCGGGACGTGTACCCGCCGGAAGGACCGCTTCTCCCTCTCTGCCCGTACGGCGGTCATTCTCCGGTGGGAGGACCAGGAATGATACAGGGCAACTACCAGTTCGGACCGGCATGGACCGCCGAGGGGGTTGTCTTTCGTCTGTGGGCACCGGCAGCACGGCAGGTGGAGCTCCTGACCGGCACCAGTGATGTCGTTGCGATGCAGGGGGACGAACAGGGCTGGTGGCGCAGCGCCCCGATTCGCCTCCCCGTCGGCACGCCCTATCGCTTCCGGATCGACGGTACTCACACCGTTCCCGACCCGGCATCGCGGCAGCAAGAGGATGACGTTCACGGAGCGAGCCTCCTGGTGGCGCCCACGTCGCATGGCCCGTCGTCTGGTCCGTCGCCTGGTCCGTCGCCTGGTCCGCCCGGATCGGCGGCCCCACCCTGGCGCGGCCGCCCCTGGGAGGAATCGGTGATCTACGAAGTGCACCCGGGCACGGCCACTGCAGAGGGCACCTTTGCCGGGCTGGCCGAAGAGCTTCAGGAGATCGCCGCCGCCGGATTCACCGTTGTTGAACTGATGCCCATCGCGGACTTCCCCGGCCGCTGGAACTGGGGCTACGACGGGGTCCTGCCGTTCGCGCCGGACCAGCAGTACGGAACCCCCGCTGAGCTGCGGGAGCTGATCAACCGGGCCCACCAGGCTGGTCTGGCCATATGGCTGGACGTGGTGTACAACCATTTCGGACCTGAAGGCAATTACCTCCACCTCTACGCACCGCAGTTTTTCAACCCGGAACTGAACACTCCCTGGGGCGCGGCGATCGACTTCACCAGGGCGACGGTGCGCCGATTCTTCCTGGAAAACGCCTGGTACTGGATTCATGAGGTCGGGTTTGACGGCCTGCGCCTGGACGCGGTCCACGCTATCCAGGACCCCTCGGCGGAGCATATCCTCAGCGAGCTCAACCGGGTTGTTCGCTCCGGCCTCCCCGCAGACAGGCACGTACACCTGGTCCTTGAGAACGACCGCAACGAAGCGCGCTGGCTGGACAACTACGACGGGCAGTGGAACGACGACCTTCACCACGTACTGCACGTGCTGCTCACCGGCGAGGACACCGGCTACTACCGGTCCTATTCGGATGACCCCGAAGGGGGGCTGGCCCGGGCCCTGGCAACAGGGTACGTCTATCAGGGAGAGAAAACCCCCGAGGGGCACCGCCGGGGCGAGCCCAGCGGCCACCTCCCGCCGTACCGATTCATCTCCTTTCTGCAGAACCACGACCAGACGGGAAACCGCGCCAGGGGAGACCGCATCCTCTCGCTTGCGCCCCCTGAGGCGGTTCGTGCGGCTGCGGCGGTGCAGCTGCTGTGTCCCCAGATCCCCCTGGTCTTCATGGGCGAATGGTGGGGCGCAGTCAACCCGTTCCAGTTTTTCTGCGATTTTGAGCCCGGTCTGGCTGAGGCGGTGGTACGGGGGCGTCAGCGGGAGTTTGGTCTGGCCGACATCCCCCACCCCGGTGATCCCCAGACGGTGGAGCGCAGCCGCCCGGGGCAGCCTGGCGCTGCGGACTGGCGGGAGTACTACCGAACCCTCCTGCGAATACGCCGGGAGCAGCTTTTGCCGATTCTTCCCGACGTCACTGCAGGGACCGCCGCCGGCGGCGGAGATGAGGCGCTGGCGGTAACCTGGCCGCCGGGGTGGACCATGTGGCTGAACCTGACGCCCCGGGAACGCCCCCTTCCAGCGCTATCCACCCCGGGGAAGCCGGTTTTCCAGACCCATCCCCGGATTGACCCCATTCCGGAGGTCGCTCCTGCCTGGGGCGTCACCGTGTTCAGGAGCGCATACCCATGAAAATTCCTCCTTACCCCCGGGCTACCTATCGCCTGCAGCTTTCCCGGGAGACGGATTTCACCGCTGCAGCGAAGCTGGTGCCCTATCTGGCCAAACTGGGGGTCAGTCACCTCTATACCTCCCCCATCCTGGCAGCACGATCCGGTTCTACCCACGGGTACGATATCGTCGACCATAACCGCCTGAACCCCGAGTACGGCGGCGAGGAGGGGTTTCGTAGCCTCACAGCAGCTCTGCAGCACCACGGGATTGGCCTCATTGTGGACTTCGTTCCCAACCACATGGGGGTGGGGTATTCCGACAACGCCTGGTGGCTGAATGTCCTCGAGTGGGGCGAGAGCTCCCCCTACGCTCACTTTTTCGACATCGACTGGAAACCCTCGGAGCAGTCCCTTCGGGGGAAGGTGCTGATCCCGATTCTGGGCGCCCAGTACGGTGAAGCTCTGGCCCGGGGAGAGCTTACGCTGCAGTTCGATCCCGAGAAGGGCACGTTCAGCGTCCACTACTACGAACACCGCTTTCCCGTCTCTCCGCCA
>SKHA01000244.1 GCA_007117185.1 Spirochaeta sp.
GCTCCTCTTTGCCCGTACCGGCCTCGCCGTAGCGTATATGCGCGGCAAGAGTTACCTCGCCATGGGCAGCACCAGCATGGGCATCGCCGGGTGCTACGTTACCGAGTCGTTCTACAAAGACTACCTGGGGATGCGCAACGAGTACGTGGACATGAGCGAGTTCATCCGACGGATGGACCAGGGCATCTACGACCAGGAAGAGTTTGACCGGGCGTACCAGTGGGTCAGGGAAAACTGCCCCGAAGGCGCTGACATCAACGATCCTGCGGTACAGCGAAGCCGGGAGCAGAAGGACACCGACTGGAAGACCAGTGTCAAGATGGCTCTCATCGCCCGGGACCTGATGACGGGAAATCCAAAACTTGCCGCACAGGGTTTTGGCGAGGAAGCGCTGGGACACAACGCCCTCGCCTCGGGGTTTCAGGGACAGCGCCAGTGGACCGACTTCATGCCCAACGGCGACTTCATGGAGGCGATTCTCACCACCAGCTTTGACTGGAACGGAATCCGTCAGCCCTACATGGTCGCCACTGAAAACGACAACCTGAACGCGATGAGCATGACTTTCGGACATCTCCTTACCGGAGGCGCCCAGATCTTTGCTGACGTCCGCACCTACTGGAGCCCTGAAGCGGTCCAGCGGGTTACCGGTAAGAGGCTTTCCGGTCGTGCTGCCGGAGGGATCATTCACCTGATCAACTCCGGCCCTGCCACCCTTGACGGAACGGGACAGCAGGAAATCGACAGGAAGCCGGCGATGAAGCCCTGGTGGGAGATCAAACCGGAGGAGGCGGCAAAGTGCCTGGAGGCGACGAAGTGGTGCGCCTCGGACCTCGGATATTTTCGCGGTGGCGGCTGGAGCACCGACTTCACCACCCGCGGTGAGATGCCCGTCACGATGTGCCGAATCAATATCGTCGCCGGGCAGGGTCCGGTAATGCAGATCGCCGAGGGGTGGGCGGTGGATATTCCCGAGGACGTCCATGACATCCTGGATGCCCGTACCAACCCTACCTGGCCCACCACGTGGTTTGTTCCCCGCCTGGCAGACAACAGCCGCTTCCGGGATGTCTACACCGTCATGGCCAGCTGGGGCGCAAACCACGGCTCCATCGGCTACGGACACTACGGTGACGGGCTGATTACCATGGCCAGTATGCTCCGTATCCCCGTGTACATGCATAACGTGCCGGAAGAGCGGGTGTTCCGTCCCAGCGCGTGGACCCTCTTCGGAATGGACATGGAAGGCGGCGATTTTCGGGCGTGCTCCAACTTTGGACCCCTCTATTCCGGTTCCTGACCCTCCAAAAGCGCTTCTGAGCAGCCGGTCCTTTTCGGACCGGCTTTTTTTATACTTCAAATACCCATCGGGATGGTTGCGTTACTCTTTCTTTTCCCTTATGATAACCCCTGTAACGAGGTCAAAAGGAAGATGATTCCCCAATTAAACGATCGGGAGCAGTACATTCTCACCCTTCTGGTGCAGGATCCAAACCTGAGCGTCAGCGATCTGGCCACGTCCCTCTCCGTTTCCGCGGTGACCATGCGGGCGTACCTGAACGGCCTCAGCGAGAAGGGCTACCTCTACCGCGTCCGCGGCGGCGCTGTTCCCACCCTGCATCCTGAGATTATCGAACGCGAACAGACCCATCAGGAGGAAAAGCGGGCCATCGCCCGGGCCGCCGCCGAGATGGTGCGCGACGGCGATACCATCATGATCGAAGCGGGAACCACCACCGCGATGGTAGCGCGATTTCTCCTGGGTCGACGGGACGTCAGTATTGTCACCAACAATACCCTGGCTCTGGCCCACGCCCGGGGCAACCCCGGTCTACGGGTGCAGGTGGTTGGCGGAGAGTTCCGCCCAGCCACAGAGAGTATCGTCGGGCCGGTTGCCCTGGAATACCTTCGTCGATTCCATGTGCGCCTGGCCTTCGTTGGTACCGACGGCTTTTCCGTCGCCAGCGGCCTCAGCACCCATCTGGTAGAAGGGGCGGAGATCGTCAAGCAGATGGCCGCGCAGGCAGACGAGACGATCGTTCTGGCTGACAGCGGCAAGTACAACGCCAGGGGCTTCGTAGAAGTGCTTCCATTGGATCGGGTGACGATGATCATCACCGACACGGGCCTTTCCAGCGCCGCAGAAGCGGAACTGACCGCAACAGGCCCGAAAATCATGCGTGCAGGTTAGGAGAAGAAATGGCTGAAACAGTTCTGGTCCCGCAACAGGGTAACTCCGTAGAGAGTGTGATCCTTCTGAAGTGGCACAAAGCGGCAGGAGACACCGTAGCGGCAGGAGAGATCCTGTGCGAGGTGGAGACTGACAAGACGACCATGGAGGTGGAATCCACCGCGTCCGGTACGATTCTGAAGCTGCTGGCCGCAGAAGGCGACGAGGTGCCGGTGAAGACCGGTCTTGTGATCGTTGGCGAAGCAGGTGAAACGGTTCCCGAAGAAACGGACACTTCCCCACCGGAGCCACCTGCCCCGGCCGTGTCGGCGCCGGCGGCGATCACCCGGTCCGCTCCGACGGTAGAGAACACGGCTCCCGCAGCGGCGACCAACCCGGCCTCCGCCGGTGCCGCCAGCCCTCGCGCCAGGATGCGCGCTACCGCCAAAGATGTCGACCTGGCGGTACTCGCCGGAAAAGGCACCGGCCCCGACGGGCGAATACTGGAACGAGACGTGATGGATCTTCCGTCGCGCGCTGGTTCTTCCGCTGCGGTCACTGCCACAGCTTCCACATCCACCCCGACCGCAGCTGCCGCGCAGAGTCCGATCCGGGAGATCCCCGTTCGGGGCGTCCGCAAGGTGATCGCCGAGCGGATGAGAGCATCCCTGGCGGCCACGGCGCAGCTCACCATTCACGGCAGCGCCGACGCCCGGGCACTGCAGGCGCTGCGCAGCCGTTTCAAGTCCGCTGGCGTCGCCCTGGGTATGGAGAAGATCACCATCAACGACATGGTCCTCTTTGCTCTGGCGCGAACCCTGCCGGACTTCCCGGAGGTCAACGCCCACTTCCAGGAGACGGTGATTCGCCAGTATACCACCGTTGACCTCTCCTTTGCGGTGGACACCGAAAAGGGCCTTCTGGTGCCGACGATCAGGGACGCCCACACCCTCTCGCTCCTGCAAATCAGCGAACGCGCCCGGACTCTGGCGATGCGTTGCATGGACGGACAGGCAACGGCGGACGATCTGGCCATGGGAACGTGTACCCTCACCAACCTGGGATCCTTTGGCGTGGAATACTTCACCCCCGTCCTGAATCCGCCGCAGGTTGCGATCCTGGGGGTGAATACCATCACCCTCAAAGCGATTCAGGGCAAAGACGGCGCGGTGGAACACGTACCTCACATCGGCTTGTCCCTGACTATCGACCACCAGGCGGTAGACGGGGCTCCGGCAGCGCGTTTTCTCCAGGAGCTGTCCCGACGGATCGCAAACCTTGACATGCTGGTGGCACGGTAACAGGAGCACCAACGATGGAACACTACGATCTGATAATCATCGGTGGCGGCCCTGCGGGGTACATCGCCGCTGAACGAGCCGGAGCCCTTGGAAAGACGGTGCTTCTGCTGGAAGAACAGGAGATTGGCGGCACCTGCCTCAACGAGGGGTGCATCCCCACCAAGACCCTCATCCACAGCGCCAAGCTCTACCGGTCCGCCGGGAACAGCGAACGCTTCGGGGTGACCGCTGGCGAGGTGACCTTCAACCTGGCCACCGCTATGGATTACAAGGAAAAGGTGATCAAGTCGCTGCAAAAAGGCATCATGCAGCAGCTGAAACACCACGGGGTCAAGGTCGAGCACGCCCGGGGCGTCCTGGTTAACGCCACTACCGTTCGCGCCGGTGACCGCGAGGTGACCGCCGGGAAGATCCTCCTCGCCCAGGGCAGCGACAGCGCCCGCCCGCCCATCCCCGGCAGCCGGGACAACCCCCGGGTGCTCACCAGCCGGGAGCTCCTGCAGATACGCGAGCTGCCGCAACGGCTGATCGTCATCGGCGGCGGCTACATCGGTATGGAGTTTGCGTCTCTCTTTTCCGCCCTGGGCAGCCAGGTAACGGTGGTGGAGATGATGGACGAGATCATCCCCATGCTGGAACCCGAGACAGCTCAGGGGCTGCGGCGCCATCTGAAGAAGATCACCTACTATCTGGCTCACAAAGTGGAAAAGATCGAAGACAACACGGTGACGATACAGGACATGAAGGAGGGGAAGGACGCGATCGCCCTTGAGGGAGATCTCATCCTTCTGGCCACCGGAAGGGTCCCCCGTGCCGCCGGCAGCGGCATCGCCGAGGCCGGCGTCGCGCTGCACAAGGGGGCGATACAGGTTGACGAATACCAGCGCACCAACATCCCCGGGGTCTACGCCGCCGGAGACGTCACCGGGCGGATGCTCCTGGCCCACGCGGCGTACCGCATGGGGGAGGTCGCGGTGGCACACATGTTCCACCAGGACGCCGGGACCCGGCCCGGTGAAGGACGGGCGATCCTGCCCAACCGGATGCGCTACCACGCTATCCCCTGGGTAGTCTTCACCACCCCGGAGGTGGCAGGTTGCGGGATGAACCCCAGCGAGGCACGCTCCGCAGGGTACGAAATCGAGACCACGACGATGCCCCTGCAGATCAGCGGACGCTACCTGGCAGAGCACCCGGACGAACGGGGGACGGTGACGGTGACCGCCGAGAGCCGCACCGGACGCCTTTTGGGCGTCCAGATGATGGGCAGCGGCGTCGGTGAGATAATTCACAGCGCCGCGGTGATGATTGAACAGGAAATGCGGGTCAGCGAAATCCGGGAGATCGTCTTCCCCCACCCTACGGTGAGCGAAGCGGTCCGGGATTCCATCTGGGCCCTGACGGTTTAGGAACCTGACGCTTCAGGAACCCCATTTTTCAGGAAAGAGAAAGGAACTACCATGCCAAAAGAACAGATTATCAACCCCACCGAAGTCCGAAAGGGACAGATGCTGCAGATCGACCCGATTCCGGTAAACCAGTACAAGCCGGATATCAAGAAGGAGCGCAAGACCTGGGGGGACGAACGGCTGCTGCGCGCCTACTACGATATGGCGACGATCCGTCTCTTCGAGACGATGCTGAATACCATCAAGATGACCGGCGAATGGGAAGGCATCTCCTACAACCACGCCGGCCCGGCCCACCTTTCCATCGGACAGGAGAGCGCAGCGGTTGGTCTGGCCATGGACCTGGAGGTGGATGACTTCATCTTCGGCAGCCACCGCAGCCACGGCGAGATCCTCGCCAAGTGCTACGCCGCGATCCCCCGGCTGGACGAGAAAGCACTCCAGAAGGTGATGGAGACCTACCTCGACGGAGACACCCTGCGGGTCGTCGAGTCCGCTGGTAAGAACTCCGATATCAAGGACCTTGCCGAGACGTTCGTCCTCTACGGAACTCTGGCGGAAATCTTTGCCCGAAACGCCGGATTCAACCGCGGCCTGGGCGGGTCGATGCACGCGTTCTTCGCGCCCTTCGGAAGCATGCCCAACAACGCGATCGTTGGCGGCAGCGGCGATATCGCCGTCGGTGCGGCCCTGTACAAGCGGATCAACCGCAAACCCGGAGTGGTCATCGCCAACATCGGTGACGCCAGCGCCGGCTGCGGGCCGGTGTGGGAAGGGATGATGCTTGCGGCGATGGACCAGTACCGCACCCTCTGGCCCAAGGACGTGGGCGGAGCTCCCCCGGTGATCTTCAACTTTCTGAACAATTTCTACGGCATGGGCGGCCAGACCATGGGCGAAACGATGGGCTACAACATCCTGGCCAGAATAGGCGCCGGAGTGAACCAGGAGAACATGCACGCCGAGCGGGTCGACGGCTACAACCCCCTGGCCGTTGCCGACGCGATCTCCCGGAAGAAAGCAATTCTTCGGGAAGGACGCGGACCGGTCCTGATGGACACCATCACCTACCGGATCAGCGGCCACTCCCCCTCAGACGCCTCGAGCTACCGCACCAAGGAAGAGGTGGACCTCTGGCGTAACAGCGACGCTATCGCCAGCTATCGCGGGTACCTCCTTGAAAACCAGGTGACCGACGAGGCGACCCTGGACGCCATGGATGCCAAAGTTCTGGAAAAATTGATCCTGGCGACCTCCCTCGCCGTAGACCTTGAAAAGAGCCCCCGGATGGACGGCGAGAAGATCTCCTCGTACATGTTCAGCAACGCCAAGGTGGAAGCTCTGGACGACCGCGAACCTGAGGTGCTGATGCCCCTGGAGGAAAACCCCCGGGTCAAGCAGCTGAAGACGAAGGAACGGTTCGGTATCGACGCCGAGGGAAAACCGGTCTCCAAGATGAAGGCCTACCAGCTGCGGGACGGTCTCTTCGAGGCGATGATCCATCGCTTCTACAAGGACCCCACCATGGTGGCCTACGGCGAGGAGAACCGCGACTGGGGCGGGGCCTTCGCGGTGTACCGCGGACTGACCGAATCGCTGCCCTACCACCGGCTGTTCAACTCCTCCATCTCCGAGGGAGCGATTGTGGGCAGCGGCGTGGGATACGCCCTGGCCGGGGGCCGCGCCGTGGTTGAGCTGATGTACAACGACTTCATGGGCCGCGCCGGTGACGAGATCTTCAACCAGATGGCCAAGTGGCAGTCCATGAGCGCCGGGGTACTGAAGATGCCTCTGGTCCTGCGGGTCTCGGTAGGCAGCAAATACGGAGCCCAGCACTCCCAGGACTGGTCCAGCATCACCGCCCACATCCCCGGACTCAAGGTCTACTTCCCGGCGACGCCCTACGACGCCAAGGGGATGCTCAACCTGGCCCTGGCGGGGACAGACCCGGTGGTCTTCTTCGAGAGCCAGCGTCTCTACGACATCGCCGAGCTTTTTCACACCGACGGCGTGCCCGAGGGGTACTACGAGATCCCCGAGGGAATGCCCGACGTGAAACGCGCCGGAACGGACCTTACTATCGTGACGATCGGCGCCACCCTCTACCGCGCCCTGGAAGCGGCGGATGAACTGCAGAAGACCCACGGTCTCTCCGCAGAGGTGATCGACGCGCGGTTTATCAATCCGCTGGATCTGGAACCGATTCTGGAATCGGTCAGGAAGACCGGGCGGCTCCTGCTGGCATCAGACGCGGTGGAACGGGGCAGCTTCCTCCACGATATCGCCTCCACCGTCACCCAGCTGGCGTTCGACTATCTGGACGCCCCGCCGGTGGTTGTGGGCAGCCGCAACTGGATCACCCCCGCCTCAGAGATGGAAGACAGCTTCTTCCCGGGAATGAGCTGGTTTATCGACGCGATCCACGAGAAGATCCTGCCCCTGAAGGGGTATAACCCGGTAACGGTTCAGACCAACGTGGAACTGATCAAGCGCTACCGGGAGGGAGTATAATGAGCGAACACGATGCCATTGCAGCCCTCCGGGGCTGCTCCTGGAACGGCCACCACGCCCTCACCTTCCGGGTCTACCACGGGGCGGCAGAGGCGGCGGCGGATGCGCAGACCCTCACCCTCCCGGAGGACCCGGGCAGCGTCGACGCCATTGCCCGGGAGTACGCCTCCTTCATCACCGCAACGGGGCACCATCCCGCGGCGGTGCGCCTGGGAACCTCCGTTCTCCAGGTTGGACCCGACGCGGACAACCTGGGAACGGCGGTGGATACCGCCACCTGGGCCGCTGCCCCGTCAACACGAAACGACGTGGTCCGCAACGCCGTGGCTCTGATCACCGGCGGCGCCCAGGGTTTTGGCCTTGAGATCGCCCGGGGACTTCTAACAGCAGGGGCCCAGGTGATCCTGGCGGACATGAACATCGACGGCGCACAGACCCAGGCTGATGCCCTCAATATCGAGTTTGGGGGTCAGCGCTGTTCCGCCGTCGCGGTTAACGTCACCGACGAAGAATCCGTCGCCGGGATGGTAGCTCAGGCGGTTGCGCTCTACGGCGGGCTGGATCTGGTGATCAGCAACGCCGGGGTCCTCAAGGCGGGCAGCGTTCGCGAACTCACCCTGAAAGACTTCGAGTTTGTCACCAGCGTCAACTACACCGGATTCTTCCTGGTGACCAAGCACTGCGCCCCCGTTCTGGCGACGCAGAAC
>SKHA01000217.1 GCA_007117185.1 Spirochaeta sp.
AGGATGCCAGATGGGAATGGAGGTGGTGATGTGACACAGATCAAGCTCTTCGTTGGAAAGACCGCTCTCCTCGCGCCCAAAAACCAGCGCAATCCGCTCGCCCCGCACGCCACCGGCGAGCATCTCCCGCAACTCCGTAGCGGTAGCATACTCTGCACGACTGCCTCGCCGTCTGGCGGTGGACCCGACCACAAGATCCCGATCGTCTACCGCTTCGGTGAGTGACCGGTACACCGAGAGCGCATCCAGGATCTCTGTCGAACCGTGAGCAAATGCACGAGCCTGGGTACTCATCCAGGGGGGCTCGTCAATCCGCATCCCACCGTTCACGATCCGCAGTGAATCGAACCCCATCGTCTTCATCGCCCGTGCGGCGGCACCGATATTGCCGCCCCGGGCCGGTTCCACCAGGACGATCACAATATCCAGGCCTGTTGGGGTGGTCTCCGACGTCATCGGTGGTGGGCAGGGATATCGAAAAAGATCAGCCGACCGTTTCCTCCCGCAGGAATAAGTTCGTCAAAAACGATGGTGATAATCCCGCCGGGAGGAACGTTCTCGATACGACTGCCCGAGAACAGCTCAACTGCTTCGCTGATACCGGGGTTATGGGCAATGATCCACAGGCACTGGTATTCCAGAAATGATGTGTAGGCGAAGTCCCAGATCGTCTCCGCTTCAGCGAGGTACAGCTGCTGGCGCACATCCATTGCCACCGGCGGTTTCAGCAGTTCTCCAGTCTGGATGGCCCGACGGGCAGGACTGACCAGAATACACTGGGGATCCCGCCCCTGGGCTGCAAGAATCCTTCCCATCATCCGGGCATCAGCGCGACCGCGATCGCTCAGGGTGCGCTGGGCGTCGTCAGAACCGGGGACAATAGATCCCGCTTTAGCGTGTCGAATCAGCGTCAAGTACTTCAATCAACTCTCCTTCAAGGGTGCGCTTGAGCGCAGCGGTCATCTGCGTCACATCCGAAACTGCCGCGGTCTCTCTGACGGAATGCATTCCCAGAATGGGTATACCCACGTCAACGCTGCGCACCGCCAGTCGGGATGCCACCGCAGGGCCGATGGTGCTTCCGGCGGCGATATCCGAGCGGTTCTGCAGGTACTGAACCGGGACGCCCGCCTCGGCGCAGCAACGGGCAAACCACGCCGCAACCGGAAGCTCGCTGGCGTAGCGACGAATGGCGCTTTTCTTGATCACCGGACCGCCCCCCAACTGCGGGGCATACCCGCTGTCGTGGCGGTCGGAGTAGTTGGGATGACGGCCGTGGGCGGCATCGTTTGATACCAGGACCGTTCGCGGCAACACCTCCTCCAGGGGGATGGTGCCACCGCTCAAGCGGTTCATCCAGCGCCGCAAAAACTGTTCCGTACCGATACCGGCGGCGCCGAACGCGGTGGTACTGCCGATCTCCTCGTGGTCGTAGAAGATCGCTACCTGGGTGTGTTCGGTAACCTCGGCGTTGCGGAACGCCTGCAGAACGGAGAAGCACCCGGCAAGATTGTCTATTCTGGTGGAGCAGATCATGCCGGTGGTCATCACCGACGCCGGATCCAGGGGGATCACGTTCAGCTCCATATCGAGAATGCTGTCCGGTTCGATCTGCACCTGCTCCGCCACCACCTCCTGAAGCCAGCGGAGGTGCATCTCCTGGCCGGGACCGAAGAGGACTTTCAGGTGATCCTGCCGGTTGTACGAAAGCTTCTCGTTGACCTCGCGGTTCAGATGGATTGCCAGGTTGGGAATGACTCCCAGGGGACGTGGCACCGCCACCGGGTGTACGGTACTGCCGGTGGCCACTCTCCCGGCTACGCCGAGGTCACGATCAAGCCACGTGGCCAGGATCGGGCCACCGTAAACCTCCACGGGGACCTGGAGAAAGCCGTCCTGAATAGAGGCTGATCGGTGTTTGAGCTGCAGCGCCGGGCTGTCGGTGTGAGCCGCCAGAATGACCATCCCCGCTTCCCAGGGCGGTCGGGTCCCCGGCCGGATTGCGTACACGGTGCCGTCGCGGCGCAGCACCACCGGCTGACCCGGCTCAGCGCTGCCGAAGGGCTGAAACCCTCCTTCCTGAAGGGAACGCTCCAGTGCCAGAGCGCCATGAACGCTGCTGACAGCGGTATCCAGAAATTGGGCGAGGCTATGCATCATCGGTCGAAGAAGATGCTTTTTCCGGAGATGGACAGGGGTATTCCCATCACAAAATCCGCGTCGATCAGCCCCATCCGCCGGGCAACCACCCCGATGCGATACATGATCCGGTTGTCCACGTTCATGATCTGAGCGGTCTTGACGGCGCTGCCGATGGCGATGCCCATATCCAGCAGGCGGATGGCGCACTGCGGTCCGAGAAACTCTCCCTCGGCGTAGCCGGTGTTGATGGCGAAACACTGCTCCTCACCACAGGCGGCGCAGTTGATACCCGGCGGTTTGGCGTCTTTCAGGCCGATGAGAACCACCGCTTCCGAGGCGGCGGTATTGGCACCGTCGCGATCAAAGTTCTTTTTCTGTTTTTCTGCTCCGTACGCTGTCATCGCTTCGCCCAGGCGGAGCACATCCTCACCCTCGAGAATCGCAGTAACCACGTAGTTCTGCCCCACTGCCTTTGGAGCGGTCACCGCTGCCGCTTCCATCAGTTCCGCTGTTGTTCGTATTGCACTCATACGGCGATTATACCCCCTGTTTCGTGGATATTGATAGAGACATCTCTGCCGCTGATCCTCTACACTTACCTCAGTGATGTCGGCGTTAACCCTGCTGCGGGGCAACCAGCTGGAAGCTCTCCTCCACCGGATTCTTGAAACGTACCGTCAGGACCCCCTCGATCCCTTTCAGGACGAGTACGTGATCGTCCAGAGTAACGGGATCGGCCAGTGGTTTCGCCACACACTGGCCCGGCAACCGGCGGGGATCGCCATGGCAGTAACGACGATGCTCCCGGCGCAGTTCCAGTGGTGGATCTACCGGACCGCCCTGGAGCGGGAAAACCTGCCCCTCCACTCTGCTTTCGATACAGAGCAGCTGATGTGGCGGCTGATGCGGATTCTTCCCCTGTGCAGTACAGGTTCCGGTTTCGAGAATGTCTCTCGGTTTCTCCAGGATGACAGTGGCAGCCGGAAGCTCCACCGGCTGGCCATGCAGACCGCTGACCTGTTCGACCAGTATCAGATGTACCGAGAGGATTGGCTGCGCGCCTGGGAGGGAGGAGAACTCCAGGCAGGGGACATACCCCGGGACCAGCAGTGGCAACCTCTTCTGTGGCAGGGGATCCTGCAGGACATGTCAGATGAGGATGTTGCCACCCGACGCGGCGTGGTGCACCATCGGTTTCTCAACGTACTCGAAAAGCTGCCGCAACCGGAATGGGACCGTCTACCCCGACGGGTGACGGTGTTTGGTGTCTCCTCGCTGCCGCCGCAGATCATGGAGATGCTTCACCATCTGGCCAGACGCATTCCTGTGACGGTGGCGGTGTTGACACCAACCCGGGGGGGCGTTTCGGAGGCGTTGCATCCACTGGTGAACTCCTGGGCCCCGCAGGTACTGCAGTACGAACAACTCCTGCTGCAGGAGTTTTCCCGGGCGCCGGCACTTCAGATCCAGGAGGAATCGATCTTTCGACGCCCCCCCGGGTCTACCCGACTGCACCGGCTGCAGGGAAGCCTGATCGCCTCCGGAGAGACCGGTGAAGCCGGTGGTGCCGTACCAGTCGCGTCGGCCGCGCCGCTCACCCCTCCTGACCCGACGGACAGAAGCATAACGTTCCACAGCGCCCACAGCGGCATGCGCGAAGTGGAGGTGCTCCACGACTGGATCGTGGCACTTCTCCAGGACGATCCGGAAGTATTGCCACGGGATATGGTGGTGATGGTACCGGAGATCGCCCACTATGCCCCCCTGATCGAGGCTGTCTTTGCTTCGCTGAACCGCAACGACCCCAGATATGTCCCCTTCCGAATCGCTGACCGGGTGGACCAGAAACACCCCCTGATTCTGGCGCTGGAAAAGCTTCTGACCCTGCCGGGGGCGCGGGTGACATCCCGGGAGGTCATGGAGCTGCTGCAGGCCCGGGCGGTACAGCGTCGCTTCGGAATTGAAGAGGATCAGATCGCCGATCTTGAACGGCTGATCCAGGGAGCCGGAATCCGCTGGGGGCTGGATGAGCGCCACCGGCAGGAGCTGAACCTTCCCGCCGGGAGCGACCGCAATACCTGGCGTTTCGGTCTGCACCGCCTCGTCCTGGGATACGCTACCGGCAGCGGAGATATCTGGCAGGAGACGCTTCCCGCGGAGAACGTGCAGCTCGGCGATGGCGGGTTGATCGGTGCTCTGGATCTGCTGATACAAGAGGTGGCGGACACCCGGGACCTCCTGGGCGGCAGCAAACCCCCATCCCGGTGGAAGCCGGTGCTGGAGGAGCTGCTGCGGCGCTGGTTTCTCCCGGGTGATCCTTCGGAGCAGCGACAGCTGGACGCCCTGGCCACTGGGCTGCAGCGCTGGGAAGAGATCTGTCAACGCGCCGGTTTCGACGAGCCAATTCCGGTGGACCTGGCAAAGGACGGCTGGATCGGGGGGAGTTCAGCGTCCCGTCTTTCCCAGCCATTTCTCTCCGGAGCGGTCACATTCGCCACCCTCATGCCGATGCGGGCGGTGCCATTCCGTCACGTCTTTCTGCTGGGGATGAACGAAAAAGACTATCCCCGGCGTCCGGTCATCTCCAGCTTTGACCTGATGAAGCGCCCCGGCGCCGCCCGCCCGGGGGACCGTTCGCGCCGGGACGATGACCGCTTTCTCTTTCTGGAAGCGCTGCTGGCGGCGCGGGACAGCGTGTACATCAGCTGGACCGGCCGGGATGTCCGGGACAACAGCGAACGGCCACCGTCGGTGCTGGTGGGCCAGCTGATGGACTGCCTCGGCCAGACCGGAGCGGACCTGCAGCACCCGTTGCAGCCCTTCAGCCGTCGTTACGCCACGGATCCGCAGCTTCGCACCTATCGTCATGAGTGGTTTGCCCCGCAGCAGGAAATCTCCGGGACCGACACCCCGCCTTCCCGGGAGCAGTTGGTGGTCACCCTCCGGGAGCTGGAGAAAACCCTGAAGAACCCCCTGCAGTTCTATTTCGAGCAGATTCTGGGAGCCCGTCTGGATGTTCCTGACGGAAGCATCAGTGAGGACGAACCGTTCCACCTGGAGGCGCTGGAACAATGGCAGTTGCAGCGGGATATTCTCAACGGCGGCGAGGAAATGGAAGAGACCTTTACCCGTCTTCGTCTGGCCGGGGGGCTGCCCCTCCCTCCTCTGGACCGCGCCGTCCTGGAGCAGTTCCAAAGCGACGCCCGGGAGGTGCTGCAGCGCTTCACCATGGAGACCCTGGGGCTGCACATGGACCAGGATGACCGCGTGTCCTGCCCGGTAGACTGCCTCGCTCCCGGCGCAACGGTGCACCTTTCGGATGAACTCACGGATATCTTCCGGGACGACCAGAACACACTGCTGCGGGTGATCCTTGATCCCGGCAAGTACCACGACTCGGGAGCCCGCCCCAAACTGCGGCTGCCAAAGGTGTGGTCGGCGTGGGTCAGACACGTGGCGGCCCAGCTGTGCGGGCGGGCAGTCACCACGGTGATCGTCTCCTGGACGGGAACGGTCAGAATGGCACCGCTGCCGCAGGAACTGGCGCAAACGATCATGGAACAGATCCTGGCGTTCAGGGAGGCCCTGCGTGACCAGCCCATCCCGTTACCGCCAGCTGTTGCCTGCGCCTGGATCGATGCCGGCGGTGAGATCAACCCGCAGCAGGCCGCTGCCGCGGTCAGAAAAGTCGTTGAGACGGCCCGTTTTCCCGATCGCTATCTCGATCGCGGGGCGCCGGACCCACTGGCGATCATGGACGATCCCGGGTTCCGAAGGTGGGCGAACACCCTCTACCGCCCCTTCATCGATCATATGCAGGATCAACGCTGATGGACAGTAACACCCTGAGCCTGTCGGGTACCCACCTGATCGAGGCCAGCGCCGGTACCGGCAAGACCTTCACCATCGCCCACCTGTACACCCGACTCGTCCTCGGACACCGTGAGGCGGAGGCACCCCTGGAGGAACCGCTGATGCCCCGGGATATCCTGGTGATGACCTTCACCGAAGCGGCAACACTGGAACTTCGTCATCGCATCCGGACGCGGCTGGTCGCTGCGGCGGCTCTCTTCGCCGGAGGAGAAGGAAGCGACCCGGCGCTGCTGGGCCTGCGGAACTGGATCCCTCGGCAACGCCACAGCGACTGCGTCCGTCGCCTGGAAGAGGCCGCCGCCGGGATGGACGAAGCGGCGATCTATACGATTCACGGCTGGTGTCTGCGGGTATTGACCGCCTACTCCTTTGAGAGCGGGATCATTCACAACGATGAAGAGGGTTCCGTCGATGCCGCAGGGCTGTACAGCACCGCCGTCGCAGACTGCTGGCGGACGATGATGTACCACTCAACACCGGAGGAAGCGGCGCTCCTGAAACCGCTCTTTCCCGACCCTGCTGCACTGGAGCACGCCCTGGGCGCGATCCGGCGCGGCGGCAACGCCACAGAATTCCGCTACGGCAACGAAGCCCTGCCGCCAGGGGGAGATATCCGCGGGACGATCCGCCGGGAAACGGAGTTGCTGCACCGGATACGGGAGCTGGAAGAGGAGGCCCGAGGGCTCTGGCGGGACGAGCGGGAGACGCTGGTCAGGACTCTCCACCAGCATCTGGGACACTTCAACGTCAGGAGTCACGGGTGGGCACGAGACGAGACGACCTTCGCCGCCGCGGTGGTCACCCTGGACGGATGGGCCCGGGGAGAGGGCCCCGAAGACGGCGCTACCGCATCCTTGCCGGGCAAGTTGTCCCGGGACGCGATCACCGTGAAAAAGGGGATGACCCCGCCGGAACACACTTTTTTCGATGCGTTGCAACGGTGGGTTGACCTGGCCGCCAGCCGTGACCCCAAACGACTCACCGCCACGATCACCGTGCACGCCCATGAAACGGTGACAACCGGGTTCACCGCCGCGAAACGACGGAGCGGCGTACTGGATTTTGACGATATGCTCCACGTCCTTGACACCGCCCTCTGTCGCGAGGGAGGCACGGAACTGGCAGCGGTGTTGCGTGACCGATATCCCATAGCCCTGGTAGATGAGTTCCAGGACACAGACCCCGTCCAGTTCCGCATCCTGTCAGCGCTGTACCTGCCTGCGGGAACCCTGCTGCTCATCGGTGACCCCAAGCAGGCGATCTACCGGTTTCGCGGGGCGGATATCCACACCTACCTCGCCGCCCGTCGCCAGGTTGAGACCCGGCACAACCTCCCGGTTAACTGGCGCTCCACCCCGGAACTGGTAGATGCAGTGAACCGCTGTTTCAGCAGAGCCAACCTGTGGCAGGAAGGGGCGTTTGTTCTGAACCGCGACGAAGTCCCTTTCATTCCGGTACAACCGTCCCCCACGGCAACCCGGACTCCCGAACTCGTTCTGGAAGGGCGCCGTCCACCAGCGCTTACCTTTCTTTCTCTGGAGACCGGAGGCGAATCCATCGGCGTGGGGGACTATCGACGGCAGATTGCCGAGGCCGCCGCGGCGCTCATCGCCCGCTGGCTGTCAGCGGAGAGCGGGCAGTTCAGCGGCTTCGGGACGACACCCCTCACCCCCCGGGACATCGCCGTTCTGGTGCGGAACCGGCAGGAATCTGAAGAGATCCGTACGGCCCTCACCCGAAGGGGCATACAGACGGTATACCTCTCCGACCGGGGCTCTCTCTTCGAGACGCCGGAAGCGTTGGACCTCCTGTTGTGGCTGCGGGCGATTCAGGCTCCCCACAGCGGGGAACGCCTTCGCGCCGCCATTGCCACCGGCTCCACCGGCTATCCCCTGGACCAGCTGGGGGCGCTCCTCCAGGACCAGCATTTCATCCTGACGCAGACAGACCTGCTGGTTCGCTGTCGGGATCGCTGGAACACCAGTGGTGTCCTGGCGGCGCTGCGGCTCTTTCTCTGG
>SKHA01000361.1 GCA_007117185.1 Spirochaeta sp.
CATTTTGCCCCTCACGAGGTCGCGGTGAAGGAGATGCAGCCCGGAGAGTGCTGGGAGTATTCTTGAGATCCCCGGTCTGCTTTCCCTTGACACGCTGACTTGTATTATTGATATATGAATTGACGTCATATAATCGCAAGGAGGTTTTTATGCGAAACGTTTTACGTACGATCACAGCGGTGCTGCTGGTCTTTGTCGTGATGGGACCGTTGTTTGCATCCGGTGCCGCCGAGGCCGACGATACAATCCACATCGCCCTGTCCGCGCCGATCACCGGAGACTGGTCCGAGTTCGGGATCAATTTCCAGCGCTCGGTAGAGCTGGCCATCAGCGAGCTGAACGCTCAGGGCGGCATTCTGGGGCGACAGGTTCGTCTGTCCGTGGGTGACACCCAGGGAAATCCGCAGCAGGCGGCCACCCTGGCGCAGCAGTGGACCAGCGATCCCACCGTTGTGGCCCAGATCGGCCCCTTTGCTTCCGGCCCGTCCATGGCGATGCAGCCGATCTTTGATTCCGCCGGGATGGTTCAGCTTTCTCCCACTGCCAGCCACACCGAGTACGCTGGCGGGTCTCGCTGGAGTTTCGGAATTGTCGGCACCCAGGCCGGTGAAGGCCCCTTCAACGCCAACTACGCCTACAACGAGATCGGTATCCGTAACATTGCAATTCTGCACATCAACAACGACTGGGGTATCGATACCGCCAACTTCTTCACCCGTGCGTTTGAGGGCCTTGGAGGCCGCGTTACCCGAACGGAGTTCTACTTCGAGGGTGAGAGCGACTTTACCGCAGTTCTCAGCACCCTGCGCGAATCCGGCGCTGATGGCCTGTTCATCGCTTCATTCTACAACGACGGCGCGGCGATCAACATCCAGCGGGATCGTCTCGGTTGGGGCGTTCCGGTTATCGGTCCCACTTCGCTGTACTCGCCGCAGCTGATCGCTCTGGGCGGATCCTCCGTTGAAGGGTTGTTCACCGGTACCGGTTTCTTCACCCCCGACCCGGACCCGGCGGTGCGCCAGTACGTCCAGTCGTTCCAGGCGAAATACGGGGCGCTGCCCAACTTTCACGCTGCTCTGGCCTACGACGCGATGAAGCTTCTGGCTGACGCGATCGAACGCGCCGGCAGCACCGACAGCGAGGCGATTCGCTCCGCCATGGCTGAGACCAGGGATTTCCCCGGGCTCGCCGGAAGCATCACCTTCACCCCCGCTGGTGACGCCGTGAAGGGGTACCGCATGCTTCAGATCCGTAACGGCGAGTTCGTCGTTTACGACTGATCGACACTGACCCTGTTTTCGGATGCTCCCCGTCCTGGTTGGGCGGGGAGCTGTGTATACGGGGTACTGGCACCTGAAGGGGGACACCTGTGTTTATTCAGCAGCTGGTAAACGGCATCACCCAGGGCAGCATGTTTGCCCTCCTGGCGATCTCATTCGGGATCGTTTACGGGACGCTTCGGCTTCTCAATTTTGCCACCGGATCGATGTACATGATCGGCGCCTATTTCGGGTGGCTCATGGTGCACCACGTTGCCTCCAATCTCTTTCTGGCGTTGCTGGCCGGGGCGGCTGCCGGGTACGTGGTGGGGTACATTCTGGAACGGTTTGCCTTCCGGGCGCTGCGTGGCGTGGCCCGTATCGCCTCTCTGATTTGTACCATTGGTTTTGCGATGTTCTTCAACGAGCTCATGTCCGTAGTCTTCGGGGCGGAGCGCAAAGCGATGCCCTCGTTTTACGCCGATACCGCCTTCGTAATTCAGGGCGTCTCGGTGAGCTGGTTGCAGATCATCCTCGTAATGGTGGCGGCAACCGTTCTCATTCTGCTGCAGCTGCTGATCTACCGCACCAAACTGGGGCTGGCCATTCGCGCCGTCTCCCTCGATTTCAAGACCGCCAGCCTGATGGGCATTCCAACGGACCGGGTCATCTCGCTCACCTTTTCCCTGGCCGGAGCGGTGGCGGGGATTTCCGGGGTGCTTGCGGCAGCGTACTACAACGCTCTCTTTCCCTATATGGGGAACATGGCGGGACTCAAGTCGTTCTCGGCGGCGGTGTTCGGGGGGCTCACCTCGATCCCCGGGGCGATTCTTGGGGGGTACCTGCTGGGTATCATCGAGAACTTCGCCGTTCAGTTCATTTCATCGGGGTATCGGGATATCATTGGATTTTCCATCCTGGTAATCTTCCTTCTCCTGCGTCCTCAGGGGCTGCTGGGACGCAAGACGGATTGAGGCAGCTATGAAACTATCGTTATTTTTTCGGCGACACCGGATCGCCACCGCCGTGGTTATCGCCCTGTTTCTGGTGATTCTCCCGCAGGTCCTCACCAGCGCGTACCATCTGCGGGTGGCCACCCTGGTGGGGATTTACGTCCTGCTGGTGTCGGGGCTGAACATCATCATCGGGTTTACCGGGATGTTTTCCCTGGGGCACGCGGCGTTTTACGGAATCGGGGCGTATACCTCGGCGATGCTCACCACCATGGTGGGGTGGAACTTCTGGGTAGCGCTGCCGGTGGCGGGTATTGTCGCGGCGCTGTTCGGGTCGCTTATCGGACTGGCAACGCTGCGGCTGCGCCGGGTCTTCCTGGCGTTCACCACCCTTGGATTCGGCGAGATCGTCCGTATCCTGATCCTCAACCTGCGTTCAATTACCCGCGGTCCCATGGGGATCTCCGGTATTCCGGTGCCGAAGCTCTTCGGCTGGTCCTTTACCGGCCGGGGGTACTATTACCTGATTCTGGTTCTGGCCACCCTCACGGTGGCGACGATCTATCGCATGTACCACTCCCGGGTGGGGCGTGCGCTCATCGCGATCCGGGAAGATGAGACCGCCGCAGCCAGCATGGGAATCAACGTCTTCGGCCATAAGGTGCTGGCGTTCACCATGGGGTGTTTCTTTGCCGGTATCGCCGGCAGTTACTTTGCCCATTTTCAGCGTTTTGTCAGCGCTGACTCCTTCGCCAACCTGGAATCCTTCGCGATCATCACCATGCTGGCCCTCGGGGGCACCGGGTCGATCATCGGGCCCATTCTCGGGTCCACCATCCTGGTGCTGATCCCGGAGATCTTCCGGTTCCTGATGCGCTATCGCGGGGTGATCTACGGACTCACCCTGATCGTTGTTATTGTGTACCGCCCCGGTGGGCTGGCCAACGTGAAGGGGGTGTTCGAGAAACCCAAGCTGCCCAAACGGCCGGGGAAGGGGCGTTTCGGGTTCGGTCGTCGCCGTCCCGCCGCAGTGACGGGAGAGTCGGTATGATTCTGAAAGTAAACACGTTGCGCAAGGCCTTTGGCGGACTGGTGGCGGTAAACGACGTTGATCTGGAAGTGCAGCAGCAGACGATCCACGCCATTATCGGTCCCAACGGTGCGGGAAAGACCACCTTCTTCAACGCCCTGACGGCGATTATCCCCGCTGATTCCGGCACGGTGGTCTTTGAGGACCAGGAGATTCAGGGCCTTTCTACCCACGCGGTGGCTGAGCTGGGAATCGCCCGGACGTTTCAGAACATCCGCCTCTTTCCGTACCTTTCCGTCCTTGAAAACGTCAAGGTGGGAACCCATACCCGCAATCGCTATCGTCTGGCCGACGCGGTCCTGCGCACCCCCCGGTACCGCCGGGAGGAAAAGGAGGTCAACGAATCGGCGATGGCCCTCCTGGAGAAGATGGGAATTGCCGACAAGCACGACACCTTTGCCCGCAACCTTGCCTACGGTGATCAGCGCAAGCTGGAGATCGCTCGGGCGCTGGCAACGCGCCCGCGGCTGTTGCTGCTGGATGAACCTGCGGCGGGAATGAACGCCCGGGAAACGGCAGGGCTGGATGAGATCATCCGTTCTCTCAAGGACGAAGGGTTCACCGTCCTGCTCATCGAACACGATATGAAACTGGTTATGAGCATCGCCGACTGCATCACTGTGATCGACCACGGGGTCAAGATCTCCGAGGGGGTGGCCCGGGAGGTGCAGAACGACCCCAGGGTGATCGAGGCGTATCTGGGCAAGCAGAAGGAGGGCGCATGAACCTGCTGGAAATTGCTGATCTGCACGTCCATTACGGTGCGATCCACGCCCTGAAAGGGGTCTCCCTCAGCGTGGCCGAGGGGAGCCTGGTGACGCTGATCGGCGCCAACGGCGCGGGCAAGACCACCCTGCTCAACACCATCTCCGGAGCGGTCCCCGGCAGCGGCGGCAGCGTCCTCTTTCGGGGCGAGGAGATCCTCAACGAGCTGCCGCACCTCATCACCCGGCGGGGCATCGCCCACGTTCCGGAGGGTCGGAAGATCTTCAGCGAACTCAGTGTTGAAGACAACCTGAACGTTGGCGCGTACATCCAGAAGGACAAGCAGCGCATCCGCACCCTCATCGAGCGCAACTACGAGCTCTTTCCCCGGCTGGCGGAGCGTCGCAGACAGGAGGGGGGGTCCCTTTCCGGGGGTGAACAGCAGATGCTGGCCATCGCCCGGGGGCTGATGTCCGACCCGACCCTTCTGCTTCTGGATGAGCCCAGTCTGGGGCTGGCACCGATCCTGGTGGAAACGGTGTTCAAACTGATCTCGGATATCAATGCAATGGGTGTGGCGGTGCTGCTGGTGGAGCAGAACGCCAACGTAGCCCTCCAGACAGCCACCTTTGGATACGTCATGGAGACGGGACAGATTACCATTGCCGACAAAGCATCAGCCCTGCTGAACAACCCGGCGGTACAGAACGCCTATCTTGGGGTTGGTTGAGCCAGGGCGGGCGTTCGCACACACAACAGGAGGACACAATGACCAAGAAACAACGAGTTGAAGCCAGTCTGGCCGGCAAGCCCTTTGACCGCCCCCCCGTATCGTTCTGGTACCACTTCGGGACACAGCACGAGAAGGGCGAACGCATCGCCGAGCTGGAGCTTGAGTTTGTGCGCTACTACGACCTGGACTATCTCAAGCTGATGAACGATTACTACTACCCCATGCCCGAGGGCCGGACGGAACTGAAGACCGCCGCAGACCTGAAGGCGATCCAGCCCTTCGATATCCACAAGAGCCCCTGGGCGGAGCAGCTCAAGGCGATCGATATCCTGGCCCGGGAGCTCAAGGACGAGGTCTACTTTATCGACACCGTCTTCGACCCCTGGCAGATCCTGCTGCGCAACCTGGTGGGAGAGAACCTGATGGATCTGGTGCAGACCGCTCCGCAGGAGATTCTCAGCGCCCTGGAGATCATCACCGACAACGTGGTCAATTACTGCCGCGAGGCGATTCACCGGGGTGCAGCGGGGGTGTTTGTCTCCACTTTTTCCGCGGAAAAGCAGATGCCCAAAGAGGTGTACATGCGCTTTGCCTATCCCTTCGTGAAGAGGATCTTCGAGGAGTTGAAGGACCACGGGATCATGAACACGATCCACCTTCACGATTACGGGATCTGGGTGGACGAGATGATTCAGGTGCCTGCGCAGATCATCTCCTACGAGGATACCGACCCGAGCAACCCGTCCATGCCGGAGCTCCGGAAGAAATGGTCCGGCAGTATCATGGCCGGGATGGACAAGAACCGCATCACCCGGGTGACCCCGGAGGCGGCGCGGCAGAACGCTCTGGCCGGGATTGCCGCCGGCGGGCCCACGCGATTTTTCCTGGCACCGGGGTGCAGCTTTCCCACCTGGATGTACCCCGACTCGGGAACGCTCATCGTGGACGCGGTGAAGGCTTCTGCCGGGACCGGAACGGCGTCGCGCTGACCCGGTAATCCCCACCGTGTCTGACACTGATTCGAACACGGTCCTGGCGATCGATATCGGAACCACCCGTACCAAGGTGGCGTTCTATCGGGTTGCTCCCGAGGGCGGGCCGGAGGTCGTCGGGGGCGTTCACAGCGTTCCCACCCCGGGTATCCGGGGTGACGGGACCTTTGACCCCCGTGTCCTCATCGGGGCGGCGCTGGACCTCGCCGGGTCCGCGTTGACCAGGCGGGGGGCATCCTTCGCTTCGTCGGTTCGGGCGGTCGGGGTGACCTCGTTTCTCTCGCACGTCTTTGTCGACGCCGCAGGAGGGGTCATTGGCCCCGGGTTGTCCTGGTCATATCAGCCCGCACCGGAGGCGCTGCAGGCGTGCCGGGACGCCTGCGGCGCCAGCGGATCCGGTGGATATCAGGGAGAACGGCCCGTTGCTCCGGAGCTTCTGGCCCCGCGGCTGGTGCACCTCCGGCGCACCCACAGCACCACCGCAGAGCAGATCAGAGCGGTGATCTCCCTGAAGGACCTTTTCCGGGCGGTTTTGAGTGAGACCACCCTACCGGAACAGCTGAAGACCGATTACAGCGTGCGGGACTACTCCCTGCTGCGGGATCGCCATGATCAGCCGGTTGAACCGATTTGTGACCTTCTGCGCCAGGAAGGGTACCCCGAAGCCGCTGCGCTGCTTCCCCCGGCAGTGCCGGCGCACCGGGCGGCGGGGTCGCTGTCTCCGGTCATGGCGCAGCGGCTGGGCCTTGATCAGGGAATACCGGTAGCCGCCGGCGCCACCGACGGCACCTCCGGGATGTACGGCGGGGGCGTCCTCGGCGAGGGTACCGTTGTTGCCGTGTTCGGAACCACCGACGTGGTGATGCGCGCCGTCCCCCGGAGTAGTTCGGCAGCGCCGGATACCGGAGACAATCTCTCCCGAAACGCAGCGGTGACCCCGGGCGTGGAGATCCTCGGCGGATCAACCGCCGCCTCCGGAGCGGTTCTGGGATGGATGGACACCGTGGTCACAGGAGGGGAAGGATGGAAGTCCCTTCCTCCCGGGTCTGACGGGGTGCTGGTCGCCCCGGGGTTTGACGGCGAGCGGGCGCCCTGGAACCTTCCCGGGAGCATCGGGTCGATTCACGGGTTGTCCCTGAGCCACGGCGGTGCCCACGTTGCCCGGGCACTGCGGGAGGCGCAACTCTACCGGATGCGCCGACTTATCGACCTGATCGTGGCAGGAGACCCGCAGGTGCAGGTCATCGCCGGTGGGGGCAACCGGAGCGCAGAGCTGGATCAGCTGCGGGCGGCGATTCTCCCCTGGCCGCTGCTGTGGCGGCGGGATCCTGAACTCTCCCTCTGCGGTACGGCGATCTTTGCCCTGGCGGCGCTGGAAGACCATCGCACCCGGAGGGACGTCCAGGGAGACGAAATGGTGCGGCGGCTGGTCAGCGCCGCCGCGAAGGACGTGGACCCCACGCCGCCTCCCTCGCCGGAACTGGGACAGACCTACAACGGGCTCTTCCGCAGATGGTCACAATGGATCGATAGCGTATACGGAGAACACATATGAACCTCTATCTCAGCGGAATGATTGGGTCGGGCAAGACGACGATTGGTCGGGAGGTGAGTCGTCGCTCCGGAGCGCCCTTCGTCGATCTGGATCTGGAGATGGACAGCCGTCTGGGCTACTCCTTCCACCGGCTGGTCCAGGAACAGGGATGGGTTCCCTTCCGCGAGCTGGAGTACTCCATCTGCAAGTACTTCGCCGGGCTGTCCGGGACGATTGTCTGCCTCGGCGGAGGGACGATCCGCTACGAGTGGAACCGCGACGCCATCGCCGGGACGGGCCCGGTGGTCCTGCTGGATGCCAGCGAAGCGACCCTCATTGAGCGAGTCAGCCGGGCCGACCGCCCCCGGGTAAACCCGGACACCGACCTGGCCGGAGATATCCGTCGCATCTGGCGTGAGTACGGCCACCGCTACCGGGACGCCGCGGACTACGTGGTGAGCACCGAGGGCCGAACCCTGGACGAGGAAGTGGCGGATCTGCTGGAGATCATCCACCGCACCTGGTGATGGCCGGGATGAAGCCCCCGGATTGAGGTTTCTCCCGACGGGGTATATCCTGTCGGTATGAACACACGCGTATTGGGAAAGACGGGTTATCCCGTTTCAGAGATCGCCCTGGGAACTTGGCAGGTCGGCGGCGGCTGGGGAATGCCCTTTGACGACGCCCAGGCTGAACGGATCATCAACACTGCCATCGACAACGGAATCAACTTCATCGATACCGCCGACGTCTACGATGC
>SKHA01000053.1 GCA_007117185.1 Spirochaeta sp.
ACCTGCCCGGCGAGTTAGTGGCGAAGGGACTTGAACCCCTGACCGAGCGGATATGAGCCGCTTGCTCTACCGACTGAGCTACGCCACCGTAATCCGGGTGGGACTATACCAATCACCTTCAACGCTGTCAAGTTGACGAGGCGGTGCGAGAAGCCGGGGGAGCAGCGTTGCCGGACCCTCAGACAAGATTGCTTGCCCGGGCAACCTCCATCAGCCGGCGATTCCATTCGTTCTTGCGCAGAAAGCGAATCTTGTCCTGGTACGCGTCGATCCGACTGGCCCGCTCCTGCATCAGCTTGACCGCCTTTCCCAGTACGGTAACGCGATCGTCCCGGTCTGCCGAACGGGTTTCCGGAAGGATCGTAGAGTACAGATAGTTATACAGCGACGAGTAAGGGTCAGCAGCCACCCCGTCGGCTCCCCGGGTGAGATCGTAGAAGAGGGTCACGGCCGCCTCGGGGTCCCCTGCGGGACCGGCTTTGGCCAGCGCCCATCCGTTGTAGGCGCGGATCAGACGGACCAGTTCGGTATTGTCCCGCCGGTCTGCCATCACCAGATCTTCCAGAGAGGCAAAACCGTTGTCCCAGCATATTCCCAGCCGGGGCCAGGGGTCCCGCTTCATCTCCATCTCCCGGGCAGAGGTGAGCAGAGGCAGCGCCGTGGCGAAATCGCCGCGCCGACAGAGGGTCTCCGCCTGGAAGAAGAGCGTTTCCCCTCGCGGTGGCAGTTGCAGCAACCCCTCCCATCCCCGGGAATCCCGGTCCTTCGCCAGGAGGATCGAACGATACTTCCACGCTGCAGCAACCTGCATCGCCGCCTCGTCGCCTGCGGTACCGGCTCGGTCTTCCAGCTCCTTGAACGCTTCGGATGCGTGGATGTATTCACCCAGTTCAACGCTGATTCTGGCCATGACGAACCGTGCGAAGAAGTGCAGCTCGCTGAGTCCGTTTCCCAGGAGCTGATCTTCAAGAGCGACGAACAGCCCGGAGGCGCGGGAGTGGTTCCCCAGAAGGAACTGACGCACCGCTGCGAGGGTACGCGCGGTGAGGAGTACTGTGACGTTTCGCGATGCCTCTTCCTGGGCAAATCCCAGATACTGCCCCGCTTCGGTAAAACGCCGCTGAGCAAGGCTTATTCGGGCCATCAGCAGGTAGCTTGCCGCTTCGCACGATGTGTCGTCCCTCAGGTGATCCGCTCCCTGATGCAGAAGAATCGCTTTCTTGCTCTGATCCAGGGCACCGGCATTATTTCCGGAGGCCAGCTCGAACTCACCGATACTCAGGGCGTAATCTGCCGCCAGTTCCGGTGGGGTGGCAGCGTCGGCAAGGACAGCCCGCAGCCGTTCCACCTGGCGGAGACAACTGCGAACGCCCCTGGAGTCCCTCAGGAACAGGCGCACTTCCGCGCTGTCAAGAGACGCAGCAAGAAGGGAGCTCCCGGAGGCGATGGGGTCCTGCCGCAGTTCCTCGAGATCCCCAAAGGCCCCGCCCTCGGCGAGAAAGTGCGCCAGGTTATGCCACAGATTCAGTCGGGCCGCGTCGTCAAGGAAGGAAACGATTCGCTTCCATCGGGGGGGTGTCAGGAGAGTTGTTCCGTCCTGGACAGATTGCACAAGAACCTGCGCCAGGATGGCATCCAGTTCTTCTTCGCGTTTCGGCGGTAGAATTGTCGGAATGATCCCCGAAAGGGCTGGATGGAGACACAGAGGGTCCTGGTCGGAGAAGAAGCCCGCCTCCTGAAGATCACCCACAATCCTGGCGTGCTCGGCGGGGGTGATCCGAAAACGGGGATACAGCTTTTCCCGGGTAGTTCGGGAAAAATGGTGGTCCATCCGCGATGCAAGGTAGAGGACAAGAGACTGGCGCTCATCCAGTTGCCGTTGCAGTGTCCGGGCCAGCTGGGTGAGGTTTTCCACAGGAGATTCCAGACCCAGCCAGGTACTCCAGAATCGGATCGCCCGCTGGTAATCTCGCGGCGGGGAGTCATTCTCCAATGGTTCCTGAACTTCCTGATCGACCCACCCCTCTTCCAGGGAGGCCGTTGCGGCAGAGGCGATGATCGGTAACCCCGGGATCGATGCAGGCAACCAGGCGAGAACGTTGAACAGCGAACCATCGGGAAGGCGACACAAATCGATGTCCGCGAAATACAACCGTCTTCGGGAATCACTCTGAAGGAATCCCTCAAGAACCTTCCTGGAAACGGCGAAGAGATCCTGTCGTCGGTGTCCCCAGGAGCGGTAGGGTGCTCCCGGGTCGCTGAGCAGCTCCCCCAGACGATCCGTTACCGCGTCTGCTCCGACAAGTGGTTCCCAGGGTATGACCTGAAGAACTCGCACCAGAAGCTCTTCCAGGGACATCCCGGCGCTGCAGTGGACCACCACCGGGGGAGAACCGGACTCAGTCAGAGCCGTGACCACCGACGCCTCGATCCCCGACCGATCCTCGCCGTGAATCCATACCCCCCGGGCACTGCCGGCCTCCTCCAGAGCGGTTTGGACTTGTGTCACCAGATGCGAAGTGGCCACGCTGCTGCGGTAGGTCGGCCTCCCCTGCCCGCCATCGCCAACGAACTGCTCTACCCGATACAGGGGGCCCCGGGGAACAAACTCGACATAGGGCTCCAGCACATTCAAAACAGACTGGGACAGGTAGACGCAGTTGGTATCACGAATTGCGGGCAGTCGCCGATCCAGAGCAGTGACCACCGTAGCGGGGGTGCTTTCCAGGGAGTAGTCAAGAAGGGCCACGAAATCCAGAAGATGCTCAGCTTTGCTCTGCAGAAACTCCACAATTCCCCGGAGCGCCCTGGCGACAACGGCGACTTCCATCGGTATGTCCGGATCCTGAATCCAGTACAACAGGGAGCCGTCCCGGCGGAGGGAGTTGAATCCGTGGCGCTGCATCAGCTCCTGCAGGTCAAGGAGAAACCGCTGATGCCATTCCGGGTGGATTCGCGCAAGCTGGCGAAGCCCTCCCGCTTCAATCAGGAGATTATACATTATCTACTGTTTTCGGCTCATTCGGCGGCGCTGTTGAATAGCCTGTAGCGATCACGGCAGGATCGAGGGGTTTGCAGCGTTGCCCCGGATTCCGTCGGCCAGAGAGCGTCCGCGATCGCTCGGCCATGGGATAGCCTCCAGATCGACGACCAGGTTTGCTTCCAGGTACAGGAGAAGCTCGGTCTGAGAGTCTGCGCCAACAAGGATGAACCGTACATATTCGTCAGATGACTCACCAAGCTGCCACACTTCAGGAAATGGGCGCAGATATTCGTCCATAGCCTCCGTCAGAATCTCCTGGAGGTAAGGAAGCGCCCAGGGCGTCAGGAGACCGCTCAGAGACGGCGATATGCCGTCATCCCCGCGGGCGGACGCATGCAGTGCAGCGATGAACTGCCGGGGCAGCCCCGAATCGGGAGCCCGCAGCGCTACGCCGTTGAGCAGCGCCCGGGGGGTCGGGGCAGGCCGTCCTGCCGGGGGAGCCCACAGCGCAAGGATCTCCCGTGTTGTCAGATCCTGTGCTGCCTCCAGGCGCAGTACCACCCTGGCGTTCTGTTCCTCGTTGTCCCGGGGGACGTCTCCACTGTGCCGGGGCTGGGACACCTCCCGTGATCGCGGCTGGGCTGTATTGCCATCCCTCGGCGCTTCCACACCGCCGTCTTCACCAACACCGTCCCCACCAGCGGCGAAACGAACCCCCAGAGCCACCGCAACAGCAGCCAGAACGAGAAGAACTGCGACAATCGTCTTCCAACGCATTGAAATACCCACGCTCCCCAATGGTACTATGCCCGCAGATGGGCGTACAACAAGAACTGACGGATCACCTGCTGAGGGACTATACCGAGCCGATCCGCGACCCCTTGTGGGGCCACATGTATATCTGGGGCCCTCTGCTCTCCCTGATGGATACTCCGGAAGGCCAACAGCTGGGCCGGATCCGTCAGCTCGGCCCCACGGCGATGGTCTACCCCGGAGCCACCCACACCAGACTCAGCCACAGCTTCGGGGTCTTTCACATCGCCCGGCGCATTCTCCTGCGCCTGTTGCACCACCCGCAGTGCCCGGCACTGACCCTTGAGGGAGTCCGGGCGTTTCTCGCGGCGGCGCTGCTTCACGATGTGGGCCATTTCCCCTACACCCACAGTTTCAAGAGCCTGCCCCTGATGGAGCACGAGACACTTACCGGTCGACTGGTGCAAACCGGCGGACTTGCAACCCGCCTGCGAGAACGGGTGCAGGTGGAGCCGGGCATCGTGGCGGCGATCGTGGACGAACAGTTACCGGACTGCGGTTCCGACGAAATTCGGCTGTACCGCAGGATTCTCTCCGGAACGATGGACCCGGACAAGCTGGATTATCTGAATCGGGACGCCTACTTCTGTGGTGTGCCGTACGGGGTTCAGGACCTGGACTACGCGCTGAACCAGATCATCCCCAACGGCTACAACGGCATTGCCCTGGAGGAGAGCGGCGTTTCCGCGGTGGAGAATATTCTGTTCTCCAAATACCTGATGTATCGCGCTGTCTACTGGCACCGGACGGTGCGGGTGGCCACCGCTATGGTCAAGAAAGCGGTCTTTCTTGGGTTGCGGGATGGCGCGATTCAGCCGGAAGACCTCTACGGCCTTGATGACCAGCTTTTCTTCTCAAGGGTCGGCGGTATTGCCTACGAACCGTTCCAGTTGATCCGCGGGGTGGCGGAGCGTGCCCTGCTCAAGCCGGTCGCGACGATCCCGTTTGATCCCTCCCGGAGCGCGCACCAGGCGCTCCAGAGGCAGGAATTTCGCTCCACCCTGGAGGAGCAGATCAGTGGAGACCTCGGGGTTGCCCCCTGGGAAGTGATCCTGGATCTTCCTGATGCGATCTCATTTGAAGCGGATATTCCCATCATCGGGCCTGACGGACCCTGCCCGTTTGTGACCCGCAGCGTCTTTTCGCCTGACGTGGTCTCCCGGTTTACCGGACAGTTGCGGAAGATTCGACTGATCGTTCCGCAGCGCGTGATCCGCCTTTTGACTGACCCTCACCAGTACCTGCTGAATCTCCTGGCCGCTCAGGTCTCTCCGGGAGAGACGCCGTGAGCACCACCACCGGCTCATTTTCAGAGCGGATTCAGCCGCTTCTGCATTCCCAGCCAACGCCGCTGGTGATGCGATTTCTCCGCGCCGCCGGCAGGGGCATCAACCACCACACCATGTTCACCGACGGAGACCGGGTACTGCTCTCCGTTTCCGGGGGCAAAGACTCCCTGGCCCTGGCGCTGGCGCTGCGTTTACGGCTGCGGTTCATCCCCATCAGCTACTCCCTGGAAGCGGTAATGATCGACTGGCGGGAGTACCCTCACGATCCGGCGGCGCTGCAGCGGATTCGGGACTACTTTGCCCTGCTGGAGATACCGTTTACCGTTGTGGTCGCTGACATGCAACCCGAGTCCTTCGGCGGTCGCTTCGACTGTTACCGCTGCGGGAGGAATCGCCGCAGGATTCTCTTTGATCTGGTCAGGTCATGGTCGGGGGTACCCCTGATCGCCACGGGTCACCATCTGGACGACATCGTCCAGACCACCCTGATGAACCTCTTTCTCCGGGGCAGCTTTTCCACGATGGTACCGGTACAGCCCTTTTTCGAGGGTGCGCTGCGGGTGATCCGGCCGCTATGCGAGGTCCCGGAGGAGCTGATCAGGACGATCACCCGGGAGTTGGCGCTGCCGGTGAGCGGTATCGACTGTCCCTTCAGGACGGTCAACGTGCGTACGCGAATAGCTCCCATCATTGAGGAAGCGGCGCGGATCAACCCGCAGGTCCGCCACAGTATTTACCGCGCCCACACCAACATCGACCATGACTACCTGCCGTCATTGTGAGACCAGACCCGATGGAGTACAATCGGAGGATCTATGAAGGTCAATCGGCTGATGCAGGAACGGATACGCCGGGTCACACTTCTGGTTCGGGAACTGGGGTACGAGCTGCAGGACAGTTCCTACGCTGAAGACAGTTACAGCACCGGGTTTCTTACCCCCGACGGCTTCGAAGCGGGATTATTCATCGACGCCGATTCCAAGTTTCTGGAGTTGGCGTTTACCTTTTCCTTTGCCGGAACGATGGCCGACTTCGTTCGGGAGCGGCTGGAGGAGGTGATGCACGTGCTGTACGAGTTCGGTTGCTACTTCACCATCCAGTCGGACAGTGAAGAGATCAGCCTGACCGTCTTTTCCAAGATTTATTTTGCCGGACTGAACTACTTCGCCCTGAAGGAGACGGTCCGGGACTTTCGTGATGCCCTGGAGGCGATTCAGGAAGTCTTCGTGATAGAATACCAGGAAGGGGGGCCGATAGATGGAGATTCGTAACCTGATGGAGAGCCTCGCCCATCGAACTGTAGAGGAGATCTGCAGGGAGCAGGAGTCAGCCAGAGGGAACCGTTACTGCACCAGCACCGAATGCAAGGTCGATGCCGTCTGTTACCTCCTGAACCGTATCCCTCCGCGCTACGTAAGCTCAGGCCGTGGAATGGCCCACCTTGCCGAGGAGCTGGACCGGGATCAACAGCTGCAGGTGGACGTCATCCGCCTGGCCCACGAGGGGCTCCAACGGGTAAGCTCGGTGGCCCGGAAGTTCTACAGTGAACCTGCGGAAGAACACGGCGATAGTGGAGCGTGTTTCAACTTTCCTACCCTGCGGGCACGAATTCTCGACGGTGAGTCCTTTCTGCCGCTCAGCGATGTGGAGGCGACCCTGGAGATGGACGAAGCGCCGGTGGTGATGTTTGACAGCCGCTGGAGCAACCCCTACGAAGTCTCCCGGCAGACGCCGGGAATGGCTCTGTTCTGGCCCGCGCCGATCCACGCTGAAGCCGCGGGGGAGCGGCGCACGTTCTTGTTCACCCTCATTCTCAAGCGCCCGGGGTATCAGGAGACCAGGCATTCGTTTTCTCTGGAGGTAGAGAGTGCCGTCTCCATGGAGTCAGCGGTCTCGCTGCAACGGGATCATCACCTGCCGGACCTGTATCTCTTTCCGTGATCTTCCGGTAGTTTTTTCCGATCCTGTCCCTGTGCGTCAGTAGTACATCTCCGAATGGATCTGGACATTCTGCACCCGTCCCGGCAGGTGCTCCTCGATAAAAGCCAGGATCTTCTGCATCACCCGCTCCCCGTAGATCTGGTCATTGCACACCAGAGCCACACCGATCTGCGAGAAGACCAGACTCTCCTGGAGATCCACCTCCGCTGCACTGACGTGGTACTTGCGGATGATCCGATCCCGGAGACTGTGGACAATCCTGCGTTTGTCCTTGATGGAACCGATATCAGGCAACTCAACGATTGCCAGGAGCATGGACACTACCACGGGAGGATTCCGTTGGAGGGATCAGCTGAACAGATCGCCAACGTTTTCAAGGGTCAACGGTGACCCGTCAGCTTCCGTGCCAGCTCCGGCGCGGTCCCGGTCCTTCATCGGCAGAAAAACGCGGTTAAAGGAGCGTGCCAGAAGATAGACATCGTCCTGACGGTGTTCTTCGGGGATCAGCACCTCCAGGTTATACGTTCCCTCGTCCATACCGCGGCGCATCACGTGAATGGGGTCGGTAACTGTCAGGGCGAACCGAGGGCTGTACCAGAACACGTACCCCAGAACAAGAATCACTATCACCAGAAAGTAGCGCAGATTGGTGGCTGCGGAATCGCGGTTCAGTGGTTTCAGATCTACAAAAAATCTCAGGGAATCCTGCTCCAGGATGGTGTAATCGGTGGAACGATAGAAAAGATCGAAGTGTTCCTGATCCCGGGCGCTGTAGCGGACCTGCCCGTCCCACTCCACAGCCAGTACCGAACCCACCGACTCCAGCAGCGCCGCCAGGTCTTCCTGTCGCGCCGGATCGGTGAGTTGATGCGTTTCAACGTATCGGAACACCCGGACCATCCTGTTCTGATAGTCAGTCTCCAGATTCCGGATATCCACGACGACGCTCGCCGACGCCAGCACCAG
>SKHA01000312.1 GCA_007117185.1 Spirochaeta sp.
AGCATAGAGAAACGGTTTCAGCGTCGAACCCGGCTGACGCCGGATAAGAACGGCGTCAACCTGCCCGCTCCGGGGCTCGTGAAAACTCGGAGAACCCACCCACGCCAGGACCTCCCCGGTTTGCCCGTCCATTGCCAGGACCGCGCCGTGGCCGATGCGGTGGGATCCGGCCGCAGCGATTCGGCGCCGGAGTGCCTCGTTGGCGATGCGCTGAAGGGACAGGTCCAGGGACGTTACCCCATGGTCCATCGCTGCGGTAGCGACCAGATGCTGCAGAAAATGCGGCGCCTCGCTGCTGCCCCAGGACGAATGCCGCCGGATTCGCTCTTCCGCCGCCACCAGGGCAGCGTTGACATCAGCGAAGGAGGCAGTTGCACCAACCCGACCGGCCAGCACCAGCGCAGCACCCAGGTTATCTTCACGACCGCTGTGAGGGTGGTAGCGTCGGGGACTGCGGGGAATCACCGCCAGGGAAAGGATCTCCAGGGAGGTCAGCTCCGCAGCGGAAACTCCGAAGAAGCGCCGGGACCCGCTCTCAACGCCGGCAACACCGCTCCCGAAGGGCAGGTTGGAGAGATACAGCTCCAGGATCGTTTCCTTGGTCAGCAGCCGTTCCAGCCACAGCGCCAGAAACGCCTGCTCGCCTTTGCCGGGCTGCCGCCCGGTAGCGTCCGTAAACAGACGCACTACCTGCATCGTCACCGTGGAAGCGCCGGAAACAACCCGTCGTTGCCGCAGATTTTGTACTGCCGCCCGGACTACCGCCACGGGGTCAACTCCGCGGTGTCTCCAGAAGCGGCGATCTTCAGCAGCCAGGACGATCCGCACAACCTCCGGTGGCAGTTGCCGGAGGTTGACGCGCTGCCTCCGAATTCCGTCGTCTACCGTGGTAACCGCCATGATCTCTCCGGTCCGGTCCAGGTAGACGGTGCTGTAGCTGCGCTGCTCTATCGCCTCCAGCAGCGACGGCAGCTGAACCGTTGCCGCCACAAAGGGCACCAGAACGGAGACAACGACAGCTGCACAGAGCAGCGCCGTCGCGCGGTCACGGTCCATCGCCGATTACTGCCAGTACTCCCGCTGTCCGACCGAACACTTCCGGCTCATGAACCACCCGGGCGCTCGCCGATGGCAGAGGATAGATCCCGCGATTCACCGTTCGGAAGAGGAAGTGCACCGTGGTCACTCCCGGGGGAAGCGCTTCAAAGGTAAACCGCGCGTGTCCCGGGTAGTCCTGGCGTACCGCCGGTGGGGGTCGCTCACCTTCCGGTTCGGCGTAGGTGCCGGTAGACTGCAACCGGGCGTCCAGGATACGCGCCCCCGAGGGGATCGGCGCGTCCAGCACCACCTGCTGCCATCCCCGGGCGGCAGCAAGAGAGACCTCCATCCGGTACGTTACGCCGTGCTGGAGCTCCCGCCACCCCTGCTCACTCCCTCCCTGCTCCCGGTGGTCCAGCCTCAGAACACGCCGGGTCAACGCCAGCCCTTCGTCCCGGGCGGGAAGAATCTCGCCAGGCAGCGAGTACTGCATTGTCATGGTGTACCAGACTGTCCCCGTCCCGACAGCATTCAGTTGTACCTCCAGCGGCTCTCCCCGGGGCAGCTCTCCCAGGGATTCTCCGTCGAAGGGCATGCGATGCTCCTCAGGTTGCTCCCGGGCGCCCTAAAAGGATCGATCCAGAAACCGATCACCCGAGAGATCTGCAGTAACGTTCAGCTGCACCTGCTCACCCGCTTCACGGCTGACAAGTTCGGAGAGCGCCAGCAGCGCCCAGGTGCGCTCTGCCGGCCTCCGGACACTCCTCATGGAGTTGGCAATCCTGCGCACCATCTCACCCTGATCGTCCTCCAGCACCTGGAGTTCAACCAGGAGCAGCAGCGCCAGCGCGAGCACAGACGACCCATCGGATCCGTCCACCAGATCCACCGTGGCGCCGCTGATCGCCACATACGATCCCATGCGATCACGCAGGACCGCGAACTGATCCCAGCGGCCCTGCTGCGCCGCAGTCAGCGCGGCAAACCCTACCTCAATGAGGGATGCGTCAGCTCCCGGCGGTGGCAGAACAACCGCCTGAGCACCCAACCGGGCAAGGACATACCCCCCAAAGGCACGGTCCCGCAACGAGGCGCCGCGGCCACGACGCAGGCCAGTTTCGATATAGTGCATCAGCGAGGCTGCATCCGGCCCGGCGGCCCGCTCTGCTTCCGGCAGGTACGTTAAAAGCAACCCCGTCCACAGCGATGGCAACAACGAGGACCACCGGGAGTCAGCGAGGTATCCCAGACCACCATCCTCCCGCTGGCCCGCCTTCAGCATCGCCAGGGCTGAACGAACCTCCCCGGAGGAACTCCCGCCGTCCACCACCGTCTGTGCGATGGCCCGCATCGCCACCAGATCGTGAAAGTCACCCGTCTCGGCGGTGATCTGACGGCTCAGGAGATCCAGATGAACCGCCCGGGTGGGGTTGATATCCACCTGCAGAAAACCGTCCCGTACCGCCTCATTTCGGGGCAGCACCAGCCCCTCCCGCACCGGCTCGTCTTCCCGCAGGCGGCCCGTAGCGGCAACACTCTCCACGATAGCGGGTCGTCTCACCGGAAGGGCCTGTACCAGCGTCTCCGAAAGAACCGCCGAGTCCACCGTCACGACGACCTGCCCATCTCCCGCTTCCATCGCCGCCAGGGGATAGTCCAGGACCACCGTCGTCCCCGGAGGAATTCGCGGCTGTCGGGTCGGCTCACCGGGAACCTCCAGCCCCCGGGCAGTCATCGTAATCACCGGAGCCTGCTCCCGCGCGGTCAGATTGGTCACCACAACTGACGCGTGAAGGGTGTCGCGAAGGCGAATCTCCGAGGGAATCGCCAGTCGAACGTTCAGCGGCGACTGCACCAGAACGTCCCGGGTGGCGCGGCCAAAGGCATTCTCGTTCACTGCGACGGCGGTCATGCGATAGGTTGTCAGGGTATCCGGCCATTCGAAGCGAATCCGGACGGTACCGTCCTCGCCGGTGATCGCTGCAGGCTCAAACACCGCCAGCGGCGGAAACTCCTCCCGTACATCCCCCTTGCCATCACCCCCGGCCAAATCGCGGAGCTCCCAGACGACAGGATCCAGCAGACGCGCCCGCGAGTCCGCTCCCATCACCCCCGGGGGGAAGCGCTCCGGGTCGTAGAAGAACGCGATCGGGTCTTCAACGGTATAGCCGGTGAGGTCGACCACCCCGCGGTCGACTCCCAGAAGGGTCACCTCCGCCCCGCTGACCGCTTCACCGCGCCGCAAAACCGAGACGGTCATCATCGCCTCGTCGCCGGGCTGGTAGTCGCTGCGGTTCGGCGAGATCTCCACCGTCAGTGTCCGTGGTTCCGGATCAACCGAGATTCTGGTGATCCCGAACAACCCCTGGGGTTTACCGGTATCCCGCAGAAAGTAGGACGTTGGGGGAGCCTGCCGGGGCTGACCCGCCGAGAGCGTCACGTACACCACCGGGAGGTGTTCTTCCCGAATCGGAATCTCAACCACCGCCGCCGACCCATGCAGCTGTACCGGCCGATCCTCGATGATCCCGTCCCGCTCGACAGTCAGCAGATACATGCCCTCTGGAGCCGGCGACTGGACGAAGATTCGTGCAGTGTCGCCGACAGCGTAACCCTCCCGGTCCGGAAGGAGGCGTATTTCCCCCTGGTCACCCTCACCCCACTGCACCAGCCCGGAGCCGGCAACATACAGATGCAGGTCCGTTCGGGCTACACCGCCGGCGCTGTCCCGCCCACGAAGGCGCACCACCCAGGACCCGCTGCGGTCCGGGGTGAACTGTACTCCATCGGTGGCGCTGCGGCGATCCACCACCTCTTCGTGAAGCTCCCAGCGGCCCAGGGCTCCGCCGGTGGCGCCGGTGCGAACCTCCCGGCGCCACTCCTGCCGCACCAACTGCGCTTCCACGTCGAAGACCCCCCGGGAGTACTCCTCTCCGGTGGGAGATACCGCCTGAACACGTACCGCAACGGGCTCGCCGGCGCTGACAAAATGGCGGTGCGATCCCTCCAGAACGGCACCAAGATAGAACGCCGCCGGGTGTTCCACTACCGAGGTCCGGGCGGCCACTTCCTGCCCGGTCTGATCGCTGAGACGCACCTCCAGAGTATACCGCCGGGGTGTACCCTCCACCGCGCCGTCGTCCCGGGTGAGGGCCAGTACAGCCCTGCCGTTTCGGTCCAGCACCGCTTCTCCGCGTTGGGGCACCGCCGGGGGATCTTCCTGGAAGGATCCAAAGGTCCACCGGCTCCAGCGCTCTCCGGGAGGTCGGAAGAAATACGGTTGCCGTTCCCAATGAAAGCTGTAGGCTCCACCTCCGAGGGCTCCCCCGCCAAGGTACTGCGCCGTCACCCCCACCTCCAGCGGTTCATTCCGAAGAACCTCCTCCCGGGCTGGTTGCAGGTTCACCTCGTAATCCAGGCGCTGTACATGGGCCACCCGAAAGGGCACGCCCCGTTCACCTCCGTCGGGCTGACGCCGGTAGACCAGGCGGTAGTCCCCGGGAGGAACCCCCTCCGGCAGGGTGTAGTCACCGTAGAAACCGCCGGAAGGGCTGGTCCGCCCCTCCCGGGACGCCAGGGTCGTACCGTTCCACCGTTGTTCCTCCAGGGAGATACGGTACGGTCCGGTATACGGGAGATAGTCTCCAAGCCGGGGATCCCAGGTGCGGTCAATTCCGCGAAAGAGCACCTCTTCGCCGGGACGGTAAAGGTCACGATCAAGGATGAGATATGTCTCCATCCGCTGCTGCGCCGAAGCTGAAATATCCCGCCACATCCAGAACCCGAAGCGGTACAGATCGTGAGAGCGATCCGGAACGAAATGCAGGCGGTCCTCGCCGTGTCGGACCAGGAGGTGAATCTGTTGGTCGTCCAGCGGCTCGGGCAGATCCAGCGCCAGAAATCCCCGTGAGTCGGTACGTCCCTCAAGGGAAGTTCCGCGCAGCTCAACGGTCGCTCCAGCTACCGGGGCGCCGGTGGAAAGGGAGCTGACCAGGATCGCCAGTCGATTGAACGCGTGTCGAACGGTGATGCCGAGGTCAGTCACCTGTACCTGCAGGTTCGACCGGATCGGATTACGCCGTCCCTGGCGATTGGGAAGCCCAAGAACATCCCAGCTCAACCCAACCGCCCCCAGTCCGTTTGCGTCGAGCCAGGGGGTGAGGTCCAGGATGTGGTAGTTGCTCTGGTGTTCCACCTGCCCTTCCAGGCTGAACTGTTCCATCGTCGGTGTCGGGGGTGCGTAGGGATCATCCAGAGCGGCAGCGGACCAGCGTGCTTCGGTGATGTTCTGGTACTCCCAGATCACCCGCGGGGGAAACTGCGCTTCCAGGATCCGCGGACCGCTTTCGGGAAAGAGAGCGTAGCTGCCGGCGGGGGGCATTGTCAGCGCTACCGTCTCCTCCGAGACCAGAGAACGCCCGTAGCGATCGGTCAACTCAGGCGACATATGCAGCTCTACCACGTCTCCGGGAATCAGGGGGATGCCCCGGATCTGCACGTTCCGTTCCCACACCTCCGGCTGAACCGGCAGCGTCAGCGCCTCTCCCTGATGGACCACACGAACTGCCGTGGCCACCGAAGCGGGATCTACCGGGTGGGAGAAGAGCAGCGAGAGGTTGAGCGTGTCCTGCCGCGGCGAGCGGCGGGGGGTGTCCACGTAGCTGCTGAGACGATCAAAGCGAAACGGGGTAATGGTGTGCACCTCCACGGGCGCCCCGGCCCCCAGGGACACGGTAATGGGACTGTCCTCCGACGGCATCTCCAGAAGGGTAAGGACAACCGCCGATTCTTCATCGCCGGGGGAGACCGCAAACCGTGAGGTCACCCCTGCCACCCGAAGCACCAGCCGGCCGTCCAGCTCCGCCGGGGTGACCGGGTAATTGAAGCGTGCCATCAGGCGGCGGGCCCGCTGGGGAGGCAGCTCCGACTGGTCCAGATAAAACTCCGCTGGTTCCAGCTGCGCCTGGAGTGAGCGCAGCCGCAGCGGTTCATCCTGAAAGGAAAACTGAAGCGGCTCCTGCAGATACCGGCCGTTCAGGGACAGTGCGTCTGGAGACACGGTGACACGGTATTCCCGCTGTCCCGGCAGGGGTTGATCCGGCACGAACGCCAGCACCCGGGTTCCGTACCACCGGAACGTTCCAGAGACTGCCGGGGAGATCGTCATCAGCGACGACTCCCGGGAGGGACGCTGCAGCTGCGCCAGGGGAACCATAGGCTCGGAGAACGTTACGTACACCACCGGACGCCGCAGTTGCGCGGAGACGGTTCCCCGGGGCCCGTAGTCCAGGACCTGCAGGGGTTCCGAAGAGTCCCGGCGCACCACCAGAGCCCTGTCCTCACCAGCCGAAGCCCCCTGCACCGCCTGGTTGTAGTAGGAAACAGGAGTTCCCTGGAAATCAACCGCGACAGTCACCGCTTGCACGTCTGAACCATCGGGACCGCTGGAACCAGCGGAACCTCCGGGGGGCGAGGAAGGGACGCCCGAACCGTCGCTGCAGGCGGTGAGAATAGCCATCAGAAGCGCCAGAACCGCGATCACCCGATCCACCATGGGGTCCAGTATAGCCCCGGACCCCTTCCTGCGCCATACAGGAACGGCGTACAGTACCGGTATGTATCGAATGCTGGCCTGTGATATTGACCACACCCTCTTGCCGTTAGGCGGTGAGATCTCTGAGTCCGATATGGACACCCTGAAGGAGCTGCACGCTTCCGGCGTGACGGTAGTCCTCGCCACCGGCCGGGCCACCTTCAGTACCCGCCGGATCCTTACCCGGATCTTCCCGGAAGAACATCCGGACTACCTGATCTGCTACAACGGAGCGCAGGTCCTGGACCTGAATGCGAACACCGAACTGCTGCGGACCAACATTCCTGCTGAGACAGTTGCCGAGCTCAGTCGGTGGTGCCGCAGCAGTGGGGCGTGGCTGCAGGGCTACGAGGACGCAGGGGTACTGGTAGAGCAGGACACCCCCTACGTCCGCAACTACGCCGAATCCTCAGGGATGAACTACACGGTGGTTCCGGACCTGGCGGCCCACGTGAAGAGGATCGGCGGAACGCCGAAGCTGGTCTGCCACGACGAGAAATCACGCCTTCCCGGGCACGACAGGGAGCTGCGGGAGCTGGCTCAAGGGCGCTGGACGGTGGTCACCTCCATGCCGATCTTCCTTGAGATTCTTCCACCGGAGACCAATAAAGGAACCGCTCTGGAAGCCCTGGCGGCGCACCTCGGTTATTCCATGGACCAGGTGGTGGCGGTGGGGGACAATCTCAACGATATCGAGATGATCCAGCGTGCGGGAGTGGGAGTGGCCGTGGCCAACGCGGTACCGGAATTGAAGGCAGTAGCTGACTGGGTCAGTACCCGGGAGGTGACCCAGTCGGCGGTATCCGAGGTGGCCTGGCGTTACTTCGCCAGCAGGATCACCTCCGGACGATACTCGAAGTGAATGTTATCGAAGGAGAGCCACTTGCCGCCCCAGATGAACCCTTCAGCTTCGAACGCGTCCAACACCGGTTGGGGCACTGACCAGCGCTGATCCTCCGGGATGTTCCACCATTCCTGCACCCCGCTGTCAACGGCCCAGCGCCAGTAGGCGTACCGCCGCTGGAACGACCCGGGCATCAAGTCAACGGCAATTCCGTAACTGTGATAGCTCCGCCTGGGGGTGCCGGCTATGGCGCGCCAGTTGTACCCGTGAACCTGGGCCAGATCGCGGACGAAGCGCCGGGTCTCCTCGTGAACCAGCATCGCCCGGCGAATACGCTGCTCCACCCGCTGCAACGGTTGCACAACCACCGGATGAACCCGGGTGCGGCGTTCGAAGAAGGTCACGTTCCGCATGATCTGCTCGGCTTCCACCCGGCTGGAAATCTGGTACAGCGTGTCCAGAAAGTCGTTGAACCGCATCGCTCC
>SKHA01000063.1 GCA_007117185.1 Spirochaeta sp.
AGGAACTTCTGTCCTGCCCAGGGGGTAGATCTTCCAGACCTGCTCCAGCCGAACCGCGTTGTCCATACGCAAACCTATCAGAGAAGCCCCGGGGCGTCGACTAGAAGCTGAACTTCAGCCGCGCCGCCACCAGAACCGAGACCACCCCGTTGGACGGCAGGGTTGTGTCAGCGCCGCGGTAGACCGTGTCGGGCTGGCCGTATTTGACAGGTATCCCGATCGTCCCATCCAGGCTGGGGGCCAGCGTTCCGGTGAACGCCGTCTCTACCTGCCCGGAGTTGTCTACAAAGGCGTGCTGCCACTGCACCTGGGGCCGCCACCGGCCGGGGAGAAACTGGGGCATCCGCACCGCCAGGGCTACCCGGTGCCCCTGCCAGTCAGGGATCGCCGTGTCAAAGAGGTACTCCCCAATCACCCGCCAGACCGGGTTGCCCCCCTCCCAGACAAACTGCGAGAGGGTGGCCACCGTTATCGTGTCGGGGTTGAAGGGGTCCTGCCGGTCCCAGAGCACCCGCGCCTCCTGGGTCAGGTCCAGGTGGCCCAGCCCAAGGGTAGCGTGAATAGTGGTTCGCAAAGCGTCTTCCGCCCGCAGCCGCGCTGCCACCCCGGCGCTCACCCGGCCCCGGGTGGCCTCATACTGCCCGGCGTAGGTGAACGATCTGGGATCACCCGCTCCGTGTATCGCGATCTCTGTCTGGCGGGTGTACACCAGCGCGGTGGCAGTCCCCGGCCCCACCGGCACGGTAGCCCGCACCGCCGCGCCCCCGGAAACATCGTCCACAATATTGCCGATGTTGGTGAGGATTCGTGCCTGCCCCCAGGTCATCCCGTATTTTCCCACGCGGAAAAAGACGGTGTCCCCCAGGGTGTAGTCCACAAAGAGTTCGCCAATGGCGGGGTTACTGAAGCGGGCGGTGCTCTCGCTCAGGGCGGTGGTCAAAGAGCCGGAAAAGCGCAGGTACGGGCGGGGTCGGGCGGTGACGCGCAGTGTGGTGCTCATGTCGTACCCGGCTCGCCAGGTCAGCAGGTCACCGACGGACGCGCCCTCGGCGGCATCGCTGCCGGGCCACTGCGATAACCCCAGGGAGAACCCTGCCCCGGTATCAACGGTCCCGCTGAAGCGCACCGGAGAGGTGGTCAGCGCCGCTACGTCTACCACCGCCGGCACTGCAGCTGTGGCAGCACCGGCGCCGGAATCATCGTCCGGGCTATCCCCGGGTTCATCCTGGATCTCATCGTCCACGATCCCCTGCTCGGGGTCTCCAAACAGATCGTCCAGGTCGTCGAAGGCTGTTGCCACGCCCGGAACAAGGATCAGGATCGCGGCAAACATCAGGGCCAGGACAACCTGAGCAGCGGCGGCCCTTCTCAATCGCTCACCCTCTCCAGGAACGTCCGGGTAAAGACCATGTCCGGAACGGGGTTCAGGGAGGGCCGGTCCACCGCGATCAGGGTGCGTTCGTTCCGAAAGACACCGTCGATCCGCCGCCCCCGCAGCTCGTCCTGGATCACGATACGTACCGGTACGAACCGGGTGCCCAGCCGCCGGTAGGTGGGGATTGCGGTGGTCCGCATGTGCTGTCCCGAGAGGCTGTAGTCCTCGAATTTGCGCACCAGGTTGTCCTGGTCGATCCAGATGCGCATCACCGGAAAGGTGACCGAATCCACCACCGCTTCCAGGTCGTACACGTCGGTGGTGTACGACCCCAGGCGCTCAACGGCGTGGCCGGTGATGCGGTATTCCTCCGCCAGGTTGGAACGGGTGAAGTCGGAGTTGCGGGCGTTGGAGTTCTGAAAGCGGTCCCGGGAGCTGGTGACGGTAAAGCGCCGGTCCACCGGATCGTACAGGGAGAGGTTCTCGCCGATGCGCAGGTACCCCTTACCGCGGTCCGCTGCGGGCTCCATGATCAGGATGGTGTAGGTGTCTGCCCGGTCCCGCCGGAAGAGGGTGAACCGGGTGACGCTGCTGCCCTGACCGGGGCGCTCCTGGGTAAGGGTGTACTCCGCAGAGAAGTCGTCGTTGCCGAAGGTGACCAGCTCGTCTACCCGACGCAGGATCTGCCGCGCTTCATCACGGGAGATCGTGTCGGCGGTGGCGGTAACCACCAGCATCGTCGCCATCACCAGCGCCAGCGCCACGCGTGCCCCCCGCGCTCCCGATTTTCGTATCTCTGTCTCTCTCATCGTTCAAACTCCTGAAGGTTCGCTATTCCTGCCGCAGCGCTTCCACCGGGCGCACCCGGCTGGCCCGCACCGCCGAGCGCAGGCACCCGATCAGCGCGGCAGCCACCCCAATGGCAACGATGCCCCCTGCCGCCTGCAGCGGCAGCACCCACTGGAGCCGCCCCCGCACCAGAAAGAGCATCGCCCACCCCTGGCCGCCGAAGTCCACCAGGCGGCGTACCCCCTCAAGGGCCGCCACCCCGGTAAGCACCCCAAGCATAACACCTGCAAGGGCAAGAAACAGCGCTTCCGTGAGAAAGAGCAGTACCACCCGGGGGCGCTGCATCCCCAGGGCGCGGAGGGTGCCGATCTCCCGGGTGCGCTCAAAGACGATCATCGAGTAAGTGTTGCTCACCCCCACCACCACAATTCCCAGAAAAAGCACCACGATAACCCCGGCGATGAGGGTGATCGCCTGCAGCAGGTCGTTGATCTCCTCAAGCTGGGCGGTGAGGGTGACCACCCCGTACTCCCGCTGCTCCCGCCGTGCCCGGGAGGCGTCAGAGTACTCGTCCCGGTCCCGGAGGATCCCGAACGCCGGCAGCCGCTCCACGATCGCCGCGGAAAGGACCTGCGCCGCCCGCTCCTCCTGCTGCAGCGGGTCCGCCAGGTAGATTCCCATCTCGTTTATCTGGTCCTCCGGCTGCTCCAGGACGCGGTTCAGGGTGCGCCGGTGCAGGTACGAGGTGAACCCGAAGAAGCTCGCCTCGGCAAAGATGCCCCGCACCATCAGATCTACCGTGTTGGACCGCCCCCGTGGGGTGACCACCGAAACGACGATCCGGTCGCCCACCCGGGCCTCCAGAATTTCCGCAGCGGCGCTGGAGATGAGGATCCCCTCCTGGTCGTCGGCCTCGGGGATTTGTCCTTCCAGCAGGTCGAAGGACTCCAGGATGGGCCGCTCCAGCTCCCACTCCACTCCTACCAGGCGGCGCTGCCGGGTGTAGTACCCCGCGAAGAAGAGGGTGGCGTTGCCGGCGTCGTAGTAGGTGCTGCGCTCGGACCACGTCACGGTGGGGATCCCCGCCGCCGCCGGCGCCTGGGTGAGAATCTCACGGACGACCTCGGGCTCGCTGATGAGAGAACGACCGCTGCCGTCGTACCCCAGAACCACCAGGTCGCCGGCGAAGTAGCGGCTGGCCTTGCCCCGGAGCGTCCCTGAGATCCCCAGGACGGTCCCGATCACCATCACCAGGGTGGCAACCACCATCGTCAGTGCCAGCAGCAGAACCCGGTAGCGGTGCAGGTTCCGGGAAAAATTGCGCCACGCCGGTTTGATTATCATCTCACAGCCCCCTCACGCCGCGCTCATCGCCTGTACCGGTGCGATCCCCAGGGCGCGCTTCAGGGGGTACAGCACCGCCAGAACGGTGAGGGCCAGCGCGGCCCCCAGGTGGGTCAGGACGATCCCCCCGGTGACCACGCCGCCGATGGCGCCGCCGCCGAAGAGGATCGCCAGGTAGGGGTTCTCCGGGACGATCGCCGCCCGATCCAGCGCCCCGGTGGCCAGGGTTCCCAGCAGGATTCCCACCAGCGCCGATCCCGCCACCACCACCAGCGTCTCTGCGGCGATCATCGCCGCCACCCGGGCGCGGGTGGCCCCCAGGGCGCGCATCGTTCCGATTTCGGCGGTGCGCTCCAGCACCGAGAGGACCAGCGCGTTGGTGGTGATCACCGCCGCCCCGAAGGCGACAAAGAGCAGCCCGGCGTTGAACATCAGCTGCAGGTACCACACGATCTGGGCTGTTCCGCCCACCGTGCCGCGCCAGTCCCGGATCAGCACCCCCTCGCCGCCGCTGGCGCCCCAACCGCCTCGGGCCAGGGCGGCAGTGACAGCGCCAGCGGTATCCCGATCGTACAGAGAGACCAGCAGGAAGTTCCACGCCCCGTCCACCGTGGCCCGGGCGCTCTCGGTCTCCTGGCGCGTCTCGGCAAAGAACGACTGCAGCGAGGCAAGGATATCGTCGTCCTCGGCGTCGCTACCAACCGCGGCGCCATCGGCGCCCTCAAAATCTCCCGCAGCGCTGCCGAACAGGTCGTCCAGGTCGCTTTCCAGAAGATCCCGTTGATCCTCCTGAACCTCCACAACCCCGCCGGCCCCGTAGATGTACCCGTTCAGGGCGCGGGCGGTATCCGGGTCAACCAGCGCCACCCGGCGGAGCATCTCGTCCTCAATGGGGTAGCGAAACACCCCCGCAATGGGAACCTCCCGCAGGGTGAACGTCACGTCGTGGGCCACCGCCAGGAGCGCCCGCTGCCCCGGCAGCGCCTCCGCCGCGTGGCCGCCCCATCCTTCCTGCACCACCAGCCCGCGCTCTCCCGCTTCGGGCCAGCGTCCCGCCACCAGCTCCAGCGCCGGAAAGAGCTCACCATAGCGCCGGAAATCCACCCCGAAGAGGACGTTGTCTTCCCGCCGGCCCTGCGCCTCGATGCGCGCCACCGCGCTCACGATCGCCGCAGTGGTCCGGACCTCCCGGCGCTGCTCAACTACCTCCCGGACGCGGTCAAACTCGGCGATAGTCGGTGGTACCAGGTACTCGCCCACCAGCAGCGCGTCAGACCCGAAGATGGTGAACGTTCCGTCGCCCCGGGCGGCCACGCTGAAATCACCAGCCACGTGGGCGGCGTAGGTCCGGTACAGCGCGTCGTCGGAGGACCCGAGGACGGCGTTACCGGCAATCAGCGCCGAAAAAGAGAGGATCAGAACCATCACCATCGGCAGCAGCCGCAAGAGATTCCGGGCGACGTTCCGCAGAACAAGAGAGAAAAACACGGCGCATCATAACACTCCCGGCAGATCTTTCAGAAGTGCCTCCGGTGTGATAGATTCCACAATCTATGAGCGACACAATTGACGACGATACGATTTCCCTGGTTGACCTGGTTGCGGTGGTGGTGCGCTACCGCCGGCTGATCATCGGCGGTACCGTTCTGGCGGGGGTAATCGCCGTGGCGGTGCTCTTTCTCCTTCCCATGACCGGCATCGTTCCCGGTCCCGAACCGAGCTACACCGCCGAGGTGCGCCTGGTGGTGGATCAGATCCCCTCGGATCTCAGAGAGTACGCGCCCATCGATCCGGGGGTACTCCTGCGGGCGATCCTCACGGACCCCCTCATTGTGGGGGACGTCTTTGAGCCCTTTGAAGAAGAGCCGGACCCGGACCGCACCCGGGAGCGCTACCTGGCGACGGTACGCCGCACCATCATCCCCGAACGCCTTTCCATCGCCTGGGAGTCCAGTACCCGGGTGCTCACTATATCCTGGAAGGCCAACGACCCCGACGACGCCGTGGCATTTTTGCAGGCGTTGTACCCCTACGCCGCCGACGAGATGGGCCGCCGGGTCCTGCGGCAGATGCGGGATGTGGAACGCTCCCTCACCCGCAGCCTCGAAACGGCGCGGCTCACCCTCTCCCAGACGATCGCCGACTCGGTAGAGCGGTTGGCAACGTCCTCCGCCGGTCTCACCGAGGAGCGCATCCTCAACCTGGTTCAGGGAACCGGAACCGGAGAGATCACCGCGTTCATGCGCGCCGAGATGTCCCTGGAGCGCCTGCAGACGTTGCTTCAGAATCCCGGCAGCCTCTACACCGTGGTGACCGAGCCGGTAGTCTTTGAAGACATGAACGGCCAGGGCCGGGCAGTGCGGGTGGTGGTCACCGTGTTTGCAGCGTTCTTCCTCACCGTCTTTCTGGCGTTCGTCCTGCAGTACGTCCGCACCGTCAAGTCGGACCCCCAGGAGATGGACAAGCTGCGCACCGCCTGGCTCAGGAAGTAATCAGAACTTCATACTGGCGTACACCACCAGTTGGACATCGTGTTCCGGGGCGGCGTCTACGTTGCCAAGGTTGGTGACGGTCATCCACGTCAGCTCCGACCCCACGGTGAGGTTGCGTCGGGTGATCCCCGGCTGCACCTCTCCAAAGATCGTCAGCGCTGTGGTCCACTCCGGGAAATCCCCGGTAGGCGTCACCGCCTCGTTATCCTCCGGTAACATGTTCGGTTCGTCGCGGTCGGGGAGGGTGTCGGTGATCTGCCGCTCCCCTCGTACTTCCAGCCGGCCCCGCACCCCGCTGAACCACCGTCCGGGCTCCACGTAGCGGCTCTCCAGAAAGATCACCGCCGAATCGTTGCCGGTGTAGTACCCCAGCGGTTCTTCGAGCCACGTTCGACCACCACCATCACGAAAGTGCTCCGTCGCAATGCGCCGACGATAGGTGATCGAGGTATGTCCGCGATTGTGGATGTACATCCACGGGTCCACGAACACCGCCTCACCGATGGTCTGCACAAAACCGTGGTCCAGCGGCTTCAGCCACCTGATCCCTGCCATGTACGCCACTGCGTTGGGTTCGTTTACGGTGTAGTCGCCGTCTTCCAGCGGGGATGACCATTGGTCCGGCGCCAGATGCGCGTACGCCACCAGCCCCGGCCGAAGGGTCGCCTCAATCTCAAAACTCATGTGGGCGTTCCCGGGCAGCGGGTTGGTATACAGGTTATGGTAGAGCATCATCGGGTTGAGGTAGCGCAGCTCCATGTTGCGTCCTCCGTACATGATCCCCTGGGTGGCGATAAAGTTGACCCGGTCCCAGGCGCGCACCTCGAAACGGTGCGCCAGAAAGCTGCGGTGCAGGTCGGTGATATCTTCGTACTTGCTTCGGAAATCTGGGTCGGAATCAGCTGCCGCGAGGTCTGCCTCCTCCGCGGGGGTCAAGTTCCCGTCCATCCCGATCCAGACCGTCGAGTACTTGAAGACACGCCAGAACGCGGAAAGGCGGGCAAAATCGTACTCCCTGACCGAATCGCCCAGATACAGACTGCCGGTGTGGCCATTGCCCCAGCGCAGGTCATCCCGTCCGAACTGCAGGTTCCAGAAATCCCCTCCAACGGCGAGAAATGCCCGGGAGGGAAACTCGATATCGATGCTGTTGACGTCCGTGAACACCACGTTGGTCCAGGGATCCGGCTCCGAGGTCAGAACTCCACCCGGGGCGGGAGGAAACTTGCGAAGATCGATATCGATGATGCCGTAGCCGTGGTTGCCGGCCCACGCTTCCAGGGGAATGGAGAGAAACGGGAGCCGTTGCCGCTCCCGGTACTCCCGGTAGGGTACCTCGTTGTTGCTGTTCAGATACAGTTCAACATTAACGTCCAACCCGGCGGAGAACGCGAAGTCCGGCTGTACCACCGCAGCGCGCTCCCGGATATTCGCGGGACTCAGCCGCTGCTGGAGCCAGCGGTAGCGCTCTCGTCCCACCGCGGAGAGACGCAGTACGTCGATTCGTTGCAGCTCCATGTGCAGCTCGGCGACGCTGAACGGCCCGGTGCCGCTGGGCAGCGCCTGCCCCGCTTCAACGGCGAGCCACTGCAGTGCCTGGTGTTCCGGAGCCCCCCACTGCAGGATCTCCTGCCGGTTCAACGGCCCCTGTTCCTGGGTAGAAGCGACAATCGGCGCCATCAGCGCTACAAAAAAAATCAGTCCCGTACGTTGCAAACCCATTACTGTCTCCCGAGTACCTGTTTGGTGGCCCCCACTCTACCACGAGAACTGTAACAGGTGCCAAGACGTTTCTTACCCCCCGAGCACCACCCGCAGCCGCACCGCCGCACTGTCCGTATCGTCTTGTCCACCCGCACCCACCCCCAAACCCAGAACAACCTCGTCAACGATCCACCCCGTCCCCTCCCGG